>DFZG01000013.1:0-4921 GCA_002382075.1 Candidatus Shapirobacteria bacterium UBA4062 | reverse complement strand
ACTGTACCAATTGAACTGATTGGCGAGGCTCCAGGAGTAAAACTGGGTAATTCTTTGATTGAAGTAAGTAATGAGTTGGAAATTGAAGCTTTGCCAGCTGATTTACCGGAAAAATTTGAAATTGATATATCCGGACTGGAAGAGGTTGACGCCATGATCACCGCTGGTGACATTAAATTAAGTGATAAATGGGAATTAAAATCCCCAGCTGATCAAGTAATCGTCAAACTAGAAGCCCCAAGAGTTGAAGAAGAAGTAGTTGAAGAAGAAGAACTAGTGGCTCCGGGAGAAGTACCAGCTTCTGAACAAAAAACTGACGAAGAAAAAGCAGAGGCTGAAGCTGAAAAACCCCAGCCGTAGCGGGGTATAAATGGAATAAGTTTAATTTAACTGTTTTTGAAACTGATAGTAAAGAGTTTGAAGATCTTGGCGAATAGGATCAGTCTGTCGGGCTAGTTCCAGATTATCAAGTGTTTGTTCGCTTTGACCTAACTGAAAATAGATTTTGGCAATTTGAACGTAATCATCGGCAGTTTTGTTGGATTTATAGACAAGTTGATTAAGACGATTTTTGAGTTTATCAGGATGAAGAGTCGAAAAAATCAAAGCAGTGTCAGCCGGATCGGCATCCTTGGCAAGTTTTTGAGCCTGATTCCAATCTCCTGAGACGGCAAAATAATTTATTAAGGACAGACGAGAAAAATAGGACTGGCCCACAGATAAGGAATAAAGATTTTTTTTAAGTTGAAAAAGTGGATCGGGAAAAAATAAAAGGTTAGTTATGTTTATTAACAAAAGCAAAGAGAGAACAACAGTTAAAGGGTTTTTTTTAAAAAAGCCGAGCATAAATAATGTTAGCACAGAGGAATACAAATTTTAACGATAATGCGATATAATTTGGTGGTGCTTATCGAAAAAATTGAAAAAAATTCAAATAGGGTAATAGCTAGGGCAGCAGAAATAATTAAGAAAGGAGGCCTGGTGGTTTTTCCCTCGGATACGGTTTACATTTTGGCGGTTGATCCGACAAACAAAATGGCGGTGGAAAAATTACTAGCTTTTAAAAACAGATGGACAGGAAAGGCGATTTCGGTGGCGGTGACAGATAAAAAAATGGCTCTTGAATATGTGAAATTGTCTAAAAATGAAGAAAAACTTTATGCAAATTTACTACCAGGACCATTTACGATTGTGAGCAAAGGGAGAGAAAGGGTGGCCTTGGGGATTGAGGCAGAGAATGGAACACTGGGAATCAGAATTCCGGATAATGAATATATAAAAAAATTAGTGGAAACAATTGGAAAACCGATAACAGCAACTTCAGCAAATTTGGCGGGGAGGAAATCGAATTATTCTGTAAAAAGTTTTTTGAATCAACTATCTTTGGTAAAAAAAGAAATGATAGATTTGGTGGTTGATGGGGGTAAATTGCCAAAAAACAAACCTTCAACAGTAATTGAAGCGAGTGGAGGAGAAATTAAAGTGCTTCGGAGAGGCGAACTAATGGTGGGAAAAGAGGAAATTTTGATTTCAAATTCGGAAAAAGAGACGGAAAAAATCGGTGAATTTATATTGAAAAAAATTAAAAATAAGGACTCGGATAAGCCGATAGTGTTGGGATTGAGTGGAGATTTGGGGTGTGGCAAAACGGTTTTTTGTCGAGGAATTGGAAAATATTTGGGAGTTAAAGAAAAAATTACCAGTCCGACGTTTTTTATAAGTAATGAATATCAAATATCCTCGAAAACNNAAATTTTTGCATTTTGATTTGTATAGGATTGAAAATGAGTATGAATTAGAGGAAATTAAATTTTTGGAACAATTTAAGTCAGGGACAATAGCTTGTATTGAATGGCCGGAACTTATGGGAAAGAAATATTTCGAAAAACTAAAAAAAATGAGTAATTATTTGGCGGTGGAGTTTAGATATATCTCGGAAACTGAGAGGGAAATAAAATTTTCTTTTTAGAGAAGTTTAAACAGGTGGATAAATTGTTCGCATTCGTCTTTTTGGAGCTGTTGGCCACTGTGGACACACTGGATGGTATATTTAAATTCATCAGTTTCAAAATCAACGATAGTTTGGGTGTTAATTTCATATCGGAAAGCAGGACGAGAGGCAACTAAATAAGTATCACTAAAAACCCGGGAGGGGTGGGACCAAGACCAGTCGGTGCCAACATGAACAGCAATATTGCCGGCTTTTTGGTAAAAAGTGTAACGGATGCCGGAAGATTCAGGGTCAGTATAGACTTGGCGATTAGAGGAATGTTGAACCTGGAATTTGTCATTTTCGGAGATATAAGTGGTTATAAACGGGGTAGGGGTGGGTTCGCCGGTGGGTCCGCCAGTGGGCGGATTAGGTCCGCCAGTTGGCGGATTATCTAAAACAGGTGAAGGAGAGGGAGATTCGGAAAATATGAAAGGAGTGGAGTTATTTTGACTATTTGGAATAGAGTAGATGAGATAATAGATTCCCATGGCTGACAATAGAAGTAGTATCAGGGAAAAGAAAATATATTTACTATTGGATTTTACGGACATTAATCTATAATACAACAGTGAGTAAAATATTAGCAATAGAGACTAGTTGTGATGATACCTGTGCGGCAGTTTTGGATGGCGAAAGAGTACTGGCAAACGTAATTTCTTCGCAAACCGATTTGCATGCCAAATGGGGAGGAGTGGTACCGGATATTGCCAAAAGAGCCCACCAGGAAAATATTGAAGCAGTAATTGCTCAGGCTTTAAAAAGAGGATTAAATATAAAGGGAACAAATAAAGTTGAAAATATTATTGAGCTGGGAATGAAGGAGATTGAGATTATTGGAGTAACGAAGGGCCCGGGATTGGCAATTGCTTTGGGAATTGGGGTGAATAAAGCCAAAGAATTGGCCTTAAAATACAATAAAAAGTTGGTAGCAGTAAATCATATTGAAGGACATTTGTTGTCTAACTGGACAAAAAATAGTAAAGGAAAACCGGAAAATAAGATTGAATTGCCGACTTTGGGATTGACTGTATCAGGAGGACACACGAAATTGGTGTTGATAAAGGCAATTGGTGATTATGAAGTGGTTGGGGAAACATTGGATGATGCCGGGGGTGAAGCATTAGATAAAGCGGCAAAGCTAATGGGGTTGGGATACCCGGGTGGGCCAGTGATTGAAAGATTAGCCCAGGATGGAGACATTAATTTCTTAAAACTCCCTCATCCACTGGAACATCAGGATACCTTGGATTATAGTTTTTCGGGGTTAAAAACGTCTTTTTATTATCAAATTAAAGAGTGGAGCAATGAAAAAGTGGGTAAAAATTTAAATAATTTAAGTGCCAGTTTTCAGGAGGCAGTGTTTGAAACCTTGATAATTAAATTCAAAAAGGCGATTAAGTTTTTCAAACCAAAAAGTTTGGTGGCCAGCGGAGGGGTAATGGCAAACTTGGAATTGAGAAAAAAACTGAGAAAAATGGCTAAGGGATTTGAATTACCGATTTATATGCCAAATCAAAAATATTTGAATACTGATAATGCCGCGATGATTGGAACGGTGGCTTTTTTCAAGGCAAAAAGAGGTGAATTTGTGGAAAAAATCGAGGAACTTGACCGAGACCCAAGGCTTAAACTTTAGGGTTGGGGACCACGGCGGTAAACGGCTGCCCAGGGAGTATAGCTACTTTGAAATGTTTTTTGATGAATAGTTTCACCGTTTCTGGTGACTTTCCAATCAAAAGCGGTCTTGAGACCGGGAATAGCTCTTTCGTCCTGAATAACCTGACCGGGAGCCAGCGAAGGGTCGTCGATATACACGGGAGGAGGAGCTGGTGCGGCGCCCCATTGGCGATAATTGTCGATAGTAGTAACGCGTCCATCGGAAGTGCCATAAATTTCGTAAGTCAGTACTTTATTGACACCATCATAGGTATTTTGGATTAAAAGATGATGGCCGGTGTCGTTGTGGAATTTGAGATCGGGACTGGGAATAAAAACGGTGGCATCGTAGCCAGGTGGCATGTCTTCTTCGTAATAAGAAACCCGATAAGCATGATTTCTTCTTTCAGTAATATTGAGACCGGAATTGAGGATGGCGCGGAAAAAAGTGGTAGATACCTGACAAATTCCCCCACCAACATCAAGTTCGGTTTTGCCGGCACGAATAATGTAGGCATTTTTGTAACCGGCGGCTAGACTGACTTCACCCAAAGCTTTGACGAAAGAAAAAGTTTCGTCGGGGGCGACCAAAACCCGATTGATGATTGAAGCACCTTTCTCGATATTGAAATTTCGAATGGCGGCAGAGTGGGTAAAAGTGGAACTGCCACTACCTAAAAGCTCTTTAATACCTAAATCATTGACGTCTTGGGTCAAAATTTTTGGAGGAATGGATTTAAAGGGAATTTCGACGGAAATGGAATCTTTTTCAGAATTTATGAGATTGGAAAAGTTTTGATTAACCAAGGAAAGCAGAGAATCTAAATCAAGATCCCGACCAGGTTTGGCGGCTTGAAATTCAGTAACCTGATTATTTTTAAAAGTAAAAACAGCGTCTACCGGGTCAGTTTTGAGACTGGAGACTAAACCGGTGGCAAATAGAGCGATTTTTTCCTGATCAAATTTTTGATCAAAAGTCAGCCAAGAAATTAAAGTGATATCGTCAACTACCACCGGGGCAACATCGGGCAGGGTTAAAATTAGTTGCTGACCGACAAGTTTTTGAGCAATCTCGCGGGTGGTAGCCACATCAGTTTCAGATGGTAAATCTCCGGAAGGATTGGGTAAAAGTTTTAAGGGTGAATCCAGCTTAAAACTGGCGATGTGATTTAGAATAGAGTTTTTGACAATATCGGGTTGATACTGAGAACCAAGTTGACCTAGAGTTATTTGAACTTCTTTTTGGGGAGAAAGAATAATTTCGGTAGGAAC
>DFZG01000041.1 GCA_002382075.1 Candidatus Shapirobacteria bacterium UBA4062 | reverse complement strand
ACTTTGCCTTCGGAGAATTTTTCCCGACGACTGATCTCGGCTCCATTGATACGGCCAGATAGAATGACTTTAATGCCTTTGGCACCGGAACCCATAGATTTTTCGATGGCTGATAAAATTACTCGACGGTAAGGCATTCTTTTGGTAAGCTGGAAAGCAATTTTTTCGGCAATAAGCTTGGCGGACAAATCAACAGATCTGAATTCCTCGACCTGGATATCAACATTTTGTTTGGTCGAAGTTTTGGGTAATATTTTAATTACCTGTTTTTTGATATTTTCGAGCTCTTTACCACCGCGACCGATAACTAAACCAGGACGGGCAACCACTAAAATTAGTTTAATTTTTTTGGTTGATCGCTCAATTCGGATTGAAACAATCCCAGCCGAGGCAAGATTTTTTTGGAGATAATCCCGAATTTTTTTGTCCTCAAGTAAATATTGAGCATACTTACCTTTATCGGCATACCAAGATGATTTCCACTCCGGACTGTTTTTGACAGTTTCTAGTCTAAAACCGATTGGATTAATTTTTTGACCCATAGTTTAGTTTTTTGATTTAACAATTATAGTTAGGCGGGAATGACGTTTTTGGATGTAGCCACGGGCAAAACGGGAACCGTGTGATTTATCAATTCTTTTAATTTTAAGACCTTCTCCGACGAAAATTTGATCAAAAACTAAAGATTCGCCGTCGAGATTAAAATTATGTTTAGCATCAGCAATGACATTAGCCACAGCTTTGTAAAGTATACGGGAGGCTTTATTGTTGGTAAATTTAAGACGGACCAGAGTATCGACTGGACGAAGAGGTCTGATTAAATCAACTGTAAGAGAGAGTTTTCGGGGAGAAATTTTGATGTTTTTGTCAATATATTTGACCAAAACCGGTTTTTGGGTAACTGGTTGAATTTTAGTTTCAACTTTTTTAGCTTCTGGCTTAACCACTTTAAGTTTTGGAGCAGTTTTTTTGACAGGAGAAACCTTGATTGGTTTAACTGTTTTTTTAACTGGAGTAATTTTTTTAATTTCTTTTGCCATTTTAGTTTAGGTTTTTTCGATAACCCTCTTAACAACCCGTCCGTGACCCTTGAAGGTTCTGGTGGGAGAAAATTCGCCGAGGCGATGTCCGACCATATCTTCGGTAACAAAGACATTTATAAATTTTTTGCCGTTATAAACTGAAAATGTTTTGCCGACAAATTCGGGAGATATTTGACTTTTTCGAACGTAGGTTTTAATAGGATCAGAACCGGTTTGGTTAACTACTTTTTTGAGTAGTTTAGCGTCTATGTATGGTCCTTTTTTGGATGATCGAGACATATATTTTTAAAAAATTATTTTTTTCGACGTTGAATAATTAATCTGTTGGAAGCTTTTTTCTTTTTTCGGGTACGTTTGCCCATAGCCGGTTTACCCCAAGGAGTCTTGGGATGCATGCCGATAGAGGAACGACCTTCACCACCACCATGGGGATGGGAATCAGGATGTTGAGCTACACCACGAACGGAAGGACGGATACCGCGATGGCGGGAATCTCCGGCTTTTTTGAGAATTTCGTTGGAGTGGTTAGCGTTGCTAACTTGGCCAATAGTAACGTAGGATTCGGAATTGAAAAGTCTGATTTCGCTGGAAGGAAGTTTAACAACAGCTTTTTTACCATCGACGGATTGGACATAGGCGGCGGAACCGGCAGACTTGACCATTTGAGCTGGTTTACCGGGTAACATTTCCAAACAATGAACTGGGACACCGGCGGGGACGTTTTTCATTTTGAGCCGATTACCATCTTTGATGGGAGTGTTTTCGGAGCGAATGATAACGTCACCGACCTTGAGTTCGGTGGTAGCTAAAATTAGAGATTTTGATCCATTTTCATGAGTAATATAAGCTAAATCAGCAGTTCGGTTAGGGTCATAGACGATTTTAGTGACTTTGGCGGGAATATCAGCAAAAGGCCGAGTCCAGTCTATGGTTCTCAAAAAACGCTTATGTTCGCCACCGCGATGACGGACAGAAATGGTGCCAGTGGAATCACGGCCGCTACGTTTCTTTTTAATGGTTAAGAGAGATTTCATAATTATTTTTTAGCTGATAGGTTTAGTAATTCAATTTTTTGATCTTTTTTGACGGCAATAATCGCTTTTTTGCGATCCTGTTTAGTAATCGGCATTCTTTTTTTCCAATCTGTCTTGATTTTTCCCTTTAGGGTGGAGGTATTGACACTTAGAGGTTCTAGACCAAAAGCTTGTTGGAAAGCAACAGCGATTTGGTGCTTGCTGGAATTACGGCTGACCCAAAAAGAGTATTTTCCAGAATCCTGGAGTTGCAAAGATTTCTCAGTGACAATCGGACCTAAGATAATTTGATTAACGCTTATTTTGTTCATTTTTTAGATTTAGCCATAACCTCAATGGCTTTTTTGGTAAAGAAGATAAAATCCTGTTTAGTAAGGTCATAACAATTTAGACTGTTAAGATTTAAGAGTTTAACTTTGGGTAAATTACCAAAGGCTCTTTTGGTTTTAGCATTGGAACGACTAGTAATTATGCCGATTTTACGACCTTCAGATAATACCTTGTTTTGGGATTTTAGTCCAGTAATTAGTTTGACGGCTTCTTTGGTTTTGGGAGGAAGAGCGGAAATTTTGTCGATAATAATGATAGATTTTTTGTCAGCAAAAAGAGACAGAGCAGATCTGACGGCAGCTTGACGCATTTTTTTAGTCATCTTTAGGGAATAACTCTGATCTCCACGAGGCCCATGAGCCCGACCACCACCAACGAAAATTGGGGCTTTGGCAGTACTGTGACGAGCGCGGCCGGTACCTTTTTGAGCCCACATTTTTTGGGTGGTACCAATAACTTCTCCCCTACCTTTGGTTTTGGCATGAGATTTCCTTTGATTGTTTAGATGAACGTAAATAGCTTGTCTGATTAAGTCTTCATTAATTTTGGCCTCAAAAAATTCGGCGGGTAATTTATACTCACCAGTTTCTGTGGAAGTAGTGTCAAAGACTTTAACTTTTATCATAGTGTTTGCTTTTGCTAATAATTATCCAAGAATTGGTGTGACCAGGAACTGAACCTGAAATCATGACTTCGTTATTTTCCGGATTAAAAGAAATAATTTTTAGATTGCTAACAGTGTGGGTAGTATTGCCAAAATGTCCGGGCATTTTTTTACCTTTAAGAACTTTACCGGGAGTTTGGGCACCAATTGAACCGGGAGCTCGGGTACGATCAGATTGACCCCCAGTGACTGGTTGACGATGAAAACCGTGCCTTTTGATAACGCCGGCAAATCCACGACCTTTGGTGGTTCCGGAAACGGAAACAGTGTCATTGACCTGGAAAACAGAATCAAAAGTGATCTGGTCCCCAATGGCGGGAAGGGTATCAGTAGTTAATTTAAACTCTTTGAAGTGAAGAGGTTTGATTTTTAATTTGAGTTTTTTTAGTTTTTTCTCGACAGCTTGAGGCAATCTTTTTTTCTCGCCAACTGCGACTTGAATCGCCGAATACTTGTCTTTCTCGTCAGTTTTTACCTGAGTGACTGTTAGAGGCAGAGCGGTACATTTGGTAACGGAGATTTTTTTACCTTTGTCTGAGAAAATGCTGGTCATTTCCCCCTTTTTTACGATATATCCTGAAATCATAGTGTTTTTACATCTTAACTTCTACTTCGACACCTGAAGGGAGATCTAAGTGCTGAAGACTGTCTACAGTCCTGAGGCTGGCATTGGTAATATCGATTAAACGTTTGTGGGTGAAAATTTGGAAATGTTCACGAGCGTTTTTATCTGTATGGGGGCTAGTTAAAACAACTAAGGTTTTTTTACTGGTAGGTAGAGGAATAGGTCCCTGAACCTGAGCACCAGCAGTAACCGCAGCCTCGACAATCTTGAGGGCGGCTTGATCAATTATTCGATGATCAAACGACTTCAATCTGATTCGGATGCGGTTACCTTTGGCCATTTTTTTATTTTATGATTTCGGTAATAGTACCGGCACCAACCGTCAAACCACCTTCGCGCAGGGCAAATTTTTGGCCTGGTTGAATAGCAACAGTTTTGATTAATTTAATAACAACGTTGGCATTGTCTCCGGGCATAACCATTTCCATACCTTCGGGAAGATTAACTTCTCCGGTAACATCAGTGGTGCGGATAAATACCTGAGGTCGGTAACCATTGAAAACAGGGGTGTGTCGACCACCTTCTTCTTTTTTAAGAAGAAGAATTTCGGCTTTGAACTCGGTGTGAGGAGTAATGGAACCGTTTTTGGCCAAAACTTGACCTCTTTCGATATCATCTTTCTCAACTCCACGGAGAAGTAAACCGACATTGTCGCCAGCTTGACCCTGATCAAGAATTTTATGGAACATCTCGACACCGGTAACAACACACTTGGCAGTGGGTCGGAGACCGACGATCTCGACTTCATCATTGACCTTGACGATACCTTTCTCGATTCTACCGGTAGCGACAGTGCCGCGACCTTTAATGGAAAAGACATCTTCAACAGGCATAAGGAAAGGTTGATCAATTTCCCGAACAGGTTCAGGAATGTAAGTATCAAGAGCTTCCATGAGTTTTTTGATAGCTTCAACGCCATCTGCATCACCTTCAAGAGCTTTGAGAGCTGAACCGCGGATGATGGGAGTATTGTCACCATCAAAACCGTATTTGGATAAAAGATCGCGAATTTCCATCTCAACGAGATCTAAGAATTCCGGATCTTCAACTAAATCGACTTTATTAAGAAAAACTACAAGTTTGGGAACGTTGACCTGGTTGGCCAAAAGAACGTGCTCTCGGGTTTGAGGCATTGGACCATCGGGTGCAGAAACGACTAAAATGGCACCGTCCATTTGAGCAGCACCGGTAATCATGTTTTTGACATAATCAGCGTGGCCGGGACAATCGATATGGGCATAATGTCTTTTCTCAGATTCGTATTCGATATGAGAGATAGCGATAGTAACGATTTTTGAAGCGTCACGAACTGTACCACCCTTGGCAATATCTGCGTATGATTTGGGATTTCCTTGCACTTTGGCGATAGCGGCCGAAAGAGTGGTTTTACCATGATCTACGTGACCAATGGTGCCGACGTTAACGTGTGGCTTGTTTCTTTTAAATGTGTCTGCCATTTTTAGTTCTCCTTAATTTTTTTTGTCGTTTTAGGACAGGTTTAAATAAAAATATAAAAAATATTGCTAAAACGCTTTAAGATTGTATCAACTTACTCAAAGGTTTGCAAGCTGGAAAATGCTTTAATATTCATCATATTTTAACATCTGATTGCCGAAAAGATGATGAGGGAACAAAGATTAGTTTTGGAAGCCAACAATCTTTTGTAAATTCTTGATGACAACCGGATCGTCTTCTTTTTTCCAGGATCCGTTTCGCGCGTTGGGGCCGATTATTGCACCGTTTTCTAAGGCAAATTTAACTCCCCCTGGGATATAGCATTTAGGATCATGAGGTTTTAAATTGTCAGTAAACATGGCCGCATCGCCGTTTTGGAAGATTATGTGATTTTTGTACACTTTAGCTTCTTCACCGGAATCAAGTTCAATAATTTTTACAACGGGTTTGGTTTCAGGGTTTAGTTGCTCGCCTATTTTGTCCATTAAAAAATTTATTTAACTATTTAAGTTAAATCGATTATTGGGAATAAGTCAAGTTATTCTTTGGGAACCGACATTTTGTTGGTTAATTCGACTTGAACTTGGGCAGGGACCGGATCATAATGGCTAGGTTCCATATAGAATGAACCGCGACCTTGGGTTAACGATCGAATGACAGTGGCATAACCTCGGACAGATTCTAGAGGAATAAAGGCATCAATAGTGGTAAAACCAAAACTGTCAGTGGTGCCGTTGATTTGACCACGTCGGGCGGAAAGATCGCCGATAACCGTACCCATAAACTCAGAAGGGGTAGCCACTTCCATTTTCATAATTGGCTCTAAAACTAAGGGGTTAGCTTTTTGGAAGGCATCTTTAATGGCGTAAGATCCGGCAAGTTTGAAAGCCATTTCGGAAGAATCTACATCGTGGTAAGTACCATCATAAACGGTGACTTTGATGTCGGTGGCCGGATAACCGGCAATAATACCTTTGATTAAAGTTTCGCGAACACCTTTTTCGATAGCGGGAATAAAGTTGCTGGGAATAGCACCACCTTTGACGGCGTTTACAAATTCGACACCTTCACCTCGCTCTTTTGGCTCAACTCTTATTTTACAGTGACCGTATTGACCGTGACCACCGGATTGATGAATGTATTTACCCTCACCGTCTGAGTTTTCAGAGATAGTTTCACGGTAAGCAACTTGGGGTGAGCCGGTTTTAACATTAACGCCAAATTCTCTTTTGAGACGGTCAACAATAATTTCGAGATACAACTCCCCCATACCGGCAATAATGGTCTGACCGGTTTCGTGATTATAGGTGACTTTAAAGGTAGGGTCTTCTTGGGATAAACGATTGAGAGCAGTGCCCATTTTTTCCTGATCATCGGTGGTTTCTGGTTCGATAGACAGAGAAATAACCGGATCGGAAAATTGAATCGGAGATAGAGAGATGGGATCATCTTTGGAACAAAGGGTGTCACCGGTAATGGATTCTTTGAGTCCGATACAAGCGACAATTTCACCGGCGTGAGCTTCTTCGATACCTTCCCTTTTGTCGGCATGCATCAAAAGCAAACGACCAATTCTTTCGCTGGTTTGGCGGGTGACATTGTATACTTCGGTGCCGGATTTTAAAACACCAGAATAAACTCTGACATAAGATAAAGTTCCAACGTGAGCATCGGTTTGAACTTTGAAAAGTAGGGCCGAAAGTGGAGCGTCGACAGTAGGCTGACGGGTTAAAGGTTCGTTGGTTCCGGGCTTAAAACCTTCAACTGGGGGTAAGTCCAGAGGTGAAGGTAAATAATCAACAATAGCATTTAGAATAGGATGAATTCCTTTGTTGCGCCAAGCGGCACCACAAAATACGGGGAACAATTTGCGATCAATAGTGGCCTTACGAAGAGTGGCTTTGAGTTCGGGAACAGAAATTTCCTGATCATTTAGGAATTTTTCCATTAAAACTTCGTCTTCACCGGCAATTTTTTCGACCATTTGGGCACGAGCAGTGGCAACAGCGGATTTGTATTCATCAGAAACATCTTTGACGGAAAATTCCAAACCCTGCTCGTCTTTGTCGTAAACAATCATTTTTTGTTCCATGAGATCGATAATACCGACATGAGCATGTTCTTCGCCGATGGGTAAAACCATGGGAACTATAGGAGCTTTTAGTTTGTCAGTAATACTTTTTAGAGTGTTATTAAAGGAAGCGCCGACTTTGTCCATCTTGTTAACAAAAGCAATTCGGGGAACACCATATTTGTCGGCTTGTCGCCAAACAGTTTCTGATTGAGCCTGAACACCGGCATTACCGTCAAAAATCATAATAGCGCCATCAAGAACCCGAAGAGATCTTTCAACTTCAGCGGTGAAATCAACGTGTCCCGGGGTGTCGATAATATTAAAACGATGATCTTGCCAAAAAGTGGTGATACAGGCAGACTGGATAGTAATACCCCTCTCCCTCTCCTGAACCATAGAATCGGTAGTGGTGGTGCCTTCGTCAACAGAACCAATTTTGTGAATTTTACCGGTATAAAACAAAATTCTTTCGGTAGTAGTGGTTTTGCCACCGTCAATGTGGGCGATAATACCAAAATTGCGGACCTTATCCAGAGAAACGTCGCGGTTTTTAGTAATCTTAATTGCGTCTGCCATAGAATTTAATTAAATTTTTTTTGATATTAACAAAAAGAAAACGGGCAAAATAACCCGATTTCGGATGCATCTATAATATCATGAAGAATATTTTTTGTATAATACGAAATGAGTAAAATTGCGATTGTGGGTGGAGGATTGACGGGAATGGTGGCTGCAAGGCAGCTGGTTAAAAAAGGATTTGAAGTAGATTTATACGAAAAAAGCGAATTTTTGGGAGGATTACTGGCCGGGTTTAAGCTGGGAAACAGCTATTTGGAAAAAGCCTATCATCATATTTTTAAAACAGATGGGGAAATTTTGGAATTAATAAAGGAATTGGGCTTGGACAAAAAAATGGTTTGGAAAGAAAGTTCGATTGCTATATATAATGGTAGGGAGATTCAACCTTTTGTAACACCGATAGATTTACTAAAGTTTAAAGGATTGGATTTATTTTCAAAAATAAGGCTGGGGGTGGTAAGTTTGTGGCTGTCTTTTGATAATAATTGGCAAAAATACGAAGATGTAACGGCGGTAGAATGGATGAAAAAATATTGTGGAAATAAGGCTTATAAAGTAATCTGGGAACCATTACTTAAAGGTAAGTTTCACGATAGGTACGAAGATATCTCGATGGCGTGGTTGTGGGCGAGGATTCATACCCGGTCAGGATCAAAAGATAAAAATGGTAAGGAATATTTGGGCTATATGACGGGAGGTTTTGAGCAATTGATAACAGTGCTGGAAAAAGAACTGGTCAAACTTAAAGTTAATATTTATAAAAATAAAGCGGTAGATTTTGACAAAATTGAAACAAAATATGACCGGATAATATATACCGGACCACTAAAAGAGGTCGAATATTTGGGAGCAATTTGTATAATTGTGGAATCGAGTCAAAATTTAAGCCAGTATTATTGGCACAACATCAACGACTTAAACTCCCCTTTTTTGGCGTTTATCCAGCAAACAAATTTGATCGATAAAAAACATTATCGGGGTAATCATGTTTATTACTTGGGGAGTTATTTGCCTCAAAACCACGAGTTGTTTGATAAAAAGGAAAAAGAAGTGGAAAAAATATATTTGGATTATTTGAAAAAAATATTTCCTGATTTTGAGGCGAAAAAAATTAAAAGTATAAATACTTTTAGATTTAAGACAGCTCAGCATTTGGTTACCAAAGGCTATAAGGTGCCGGAATACAAACTTAGTGATAAAGTTTATAGAGCAAACTTTGCCCAAATTTACCCAGAAGACAGGGGCACAAATTTTGCGGTGAGAGAAGGTAAAAAGATAGCTGAAATGATACAGAAGAGCTTTAAGATTTAGTCAAAGAGCTCATAAAATTGCTGACTCGCAGAAGACTATCGAAACTGCCAGCATCTTCCCATAAACCATCGATAAAATCGACTTTAATTTCTCCGGCTTTGAGATAAATATTGTTAAGATCGGTAATTTCGATTTCGCCCCTAGCTGAGGGGGATAAATTTTGAGCATAGTTAACCACCCGATTGTCATAGGTATAAAGGCCAACGACGGCATAATTACTTTTGGGATTAGCCGGTTTTTCTTCGATAGAAATGGCTTTGTTTTGGGAGTCGAATTCAACGACACCAAAACTACGTGCGTTATTGACTTTTTTGGCAAATATTTGAGCTCCGGATTTAAAGCCGGCTAGATTTGGTTTGAAATTGGGATCAAAGATATTGTCACCCAAAATCATGGTGACCGAGTCAGAACCAATAAAGTTTTTGCCAATAATAAAGGCATCGGCAAGACCGCGGGGTTCTTTTTGGACAGCAAAATTTAGACGGACTCCTAATTCGGAGCCGTCACCAAGAAGATTTAAAAATTGTCCGGAATAATCTGGAGCTACAATGATTAATATATCGGTAATGCCGGCATTTTTTAGGGTTTGAATCGGATAATAAATCATGGGCTTGTCGTATATCGGCAGAAGTTGTTTACTGGTAACTAAAGTTAATGGACGAAGACGGGTGGCGCGGCCACCGGCAAGAATTATGCCTTTCATAAAATTTGATTTTTAATAATTTGTAAACCTGAAGATAAAGTATGGGGGGTAGTGCCAAATTCAGAAATGAATTTATGGTTTGAAAGGGCGCCGTTGAGGGCATAAGGCCGAACTTTGGATTGTTTTAGATATTGTTGCAGAGAAGATGGTTTGATTAAATTTTGGTCAAGATTAAAAGTTTTGGCAATTTGAAGAGCCATTTCATATGGTGATTGAGATGAGGAACCAACTAAGTGATAAATTCCAGTGGGTTTATTTCTGATAATCAGACTCAGACCAGTAGCAATGTCGTCTATTAGAGTGGGAGTGGTGATTTGATCATTAAATAGGGTACAGACTTGATTATTTTCTAAATTATTTTTTATTTTGCGAATAAGATCGACTTTTTGGGAAAAATTGGCTCGGTAGGGATAGGCAATTCGAATAATTGAGCTGGGAATATTGGCGACAATTTTTTCAGCTTCATATTTAGTTTGACCATACCAATCAAGGGGGTTAGGAGAATCGGTTTCGTCGTAGGGTGTAGTTTTGGTGCCATCAAAGACAAAGTCGGTGGAGATGTAAATTAAATATTTATTGTGTTTACGGCATAAATCGACAATATTTTGGGCGCCAACAACATTAATTTGATAACAAGAACCTGATTTGTCACCTTTTTGCTGCCAGGCCGAAGCTGTGTCAGTAAAAGCGGCCAGATGAATAATGGTGTCGGTGGGATTATTTTTAAAATCAGCCTCTAAAGTTTGAGGGTCGAGAATATTTTTGCCAGTATCCAGAGATAAGTCAGTAAATTGATAGTCCGGATTTAACTCCACGATTCGGGAACCAACTAGGCCGGAGAGACCGGTGCCAAGGATTTGGGTCATTGTTTTGATGATTGAAAAACGGGATTAACGATCAAGTAATTTTGAGAAAGAAAAAATTTTAACAGAGCGGAGAGAGTAACAATGTCAAAATAGTTTTGGTTGATTTTTTCGAGAATTTTTTTGATGGTTAATGACTGATACTCCCCTTTTGGTAATTCTTTTTGGGATATCTGATTAATTTGGTAGAAAATACGGGAACTACCAGAATCAGGAACAATGTCTCCAAGATATTTACCTTGGTTTACTGGTCCATGGGGTAAAACTAAATGTTTTTGACCATAGACAAAAAATGATTTATTTTCAAAAACTATTGACTGGTCAAGATTTTTTTGGCTATTTGGAAGTAGAATACGGCTATTTAGAAAATGGATAAACAGAGCTGAGAGGCTGTGTGAATCGTAAATTTCGCCGTTACGGATGAAATTAATGAGTTGACTGAGAGGAACTTTTTTTTGGGTAATATATTCAAAATCTTCTTCGTCAATTTTTTGACCATTATTGACGGTGCGCATTTGTTGGGACTTGTCAAAAGAAAGAATACGTAAAAATGGTTTGATTAAACTATATTCAGGGTCGGCGACTAAGGAGACTTCGGAAATTAATTTTGAATTTTGAGCATCAAGACCAGTTTCTTCCCAAAGCTCTCGATATTTACTATCAATAGGATTGGCATAGCCGCGAGGAACTTCAAGGATGTTGACACCAATAAGGGGGCGTTTGTTTTCGATTAGACCAAAAGTATCGTCGGAAAAATGAATTACGTAAATTTCCCCATTACTACCATTGTTACCAACACGATGAAAAGTAATGGGATATTCCTGATCTTTGCTTTTTAAAATTAAGAGAGTGTAAAAGCGGGAGTTGATATCATCGATTTGATAATCGGTAATTTTGATTAAGTCTGAAGTATTCTTTTTCGATAAACTGCTAGGTAAAAGAAGGCGGTCGCGTTGATTAAGATGAGTGTTTATTTCTTTTAGAAGAGAAGGAGCAATATAAAAATCAGGATTTTGAGTTTTGTTATTAACTTTATCTTTAGACTTTAGAAGACAAATTTGGATTGAACCTTCATTTTTGGCTTTCTCCTGTTCAAAAAAGGCCGGATAATAGGCACCTGTTTGATCTTGTCCGTTGTCTTTTTTACCAAATACAGTGGAAATTAAAGGAAAATGAAGACCATTTTTGAATTTGTTAACTAGTTTGGTTTTGACCAACCAGGGCATTTTGAGCTCTGTTCCTTCCATGATTTCGTAGCGTGAAAAGGGCGGTTCGGTTCGGTTTTTGGTAAGAAGATCGTTTAATTCAAAAAGGTGTTCTTGAAGAAGTTGTTCGAGTAAGACTTTCCAGGACTGTTTATCTTTTTTTTCAGCGGCCAATGTTTTTATATCTTGGTTTGGACTTTGGCCAATATTTTCTTTCATATGTTATTAAAACAGATTTTTTAGCAACAGGAATGATTTAACCGCGGGATAAATCCCAAAACTCACGTTCAACGATGTAGTAGTAAGGTAGACGGAGCTCATCGGCACCGTCAAACCAGTTGTTGACCAGATAGGTCATGGTGGCGTCTTGGTAGTATGGATTACTGAGACCGTGGGCAACTTCCCGGGGGATATACAATAGGTGGGCACGACCATCGCCGAGGGCAAATTTCATGGAAAGACCGTTGGTGGGACTGTTTTCGCGGACATCGAGAAGACCAACAATTAATTTGGCCTCGGGGTGAATAAACCAAATTTCATCTTGGTTTTGGTGAAGATGCCAGGCTTTGACAGTATTGGGAACAACCCGGCTGTGATTGATTTGCTTGACTTCGAAACCGTAAAGTTCGGAAGGTAAAACCACTTTGCCGTTATCGATTCTAACCGCCTCATTGAAAGAACCATCCTCGCCAGTAAAGCGCTTTAACTCAATGATTTTGACGTCCTGAATAGTTTTTTGGGGAGAATAGTTTTCCTTACCCAGAAGACTGGCAGCTTTGGGGTCGATTAGAGTCATTTAGATCTCCTTTGATGTAATTTTTTATAAAAGTTTTCAGCTTCAGTTTTGAGAGGGCACCACCAGGATTCGTTTTCAAGGTACCAGGTGATCGTTTTTTGCATCCCCTCTTTAAAAGATGATTTAGGTTGCCAACCAAGTTTTTCAGAAATATAAGACCAGTCGACGGCGTAGCGTCGGTCGTGGCCAGGTCGATCGGGAACATAGGTAAGCCAGGAATCATCTTTACCCATAACTGCCAATATTGTTTTGGCAACGTCTAAATTAGATACATCATCCACCAAACCACCGACATTGTACGTCTGACCAACTTTGCCCTTGAGTAAAACAGCTTCGATAGCCGAGCAATGATCGTCAACAAAAAGCCAGTCACGAACATAAAGTCCATCTCCATAAATAGGAATTTTTTGACCATCGATAAGATTGGTAATCATTCTGGGAACAAATTTTTCAGGAGATTGGAAAGGGCCGTAATTGTTGGAACAATTAGTAATAGTGATAGGTAGACCAAAGGAATGGAAATATGAGCGGACTAGATGGTCGGAAGCGGCCTTGCTGGCGGAATAAGGACTGCGAGGATCATACTTTGAGTCAAGGGTAAATTTTTCCTGAGTATTGAGAGGTAGAGCGCCATAAACTTCGTCAGTAGAGACGTGATGAAATCGTTTGATATCGTGTTTTTTGGCTAAATTTAAAAGATTATGGGTACCAAGAATGTTGGTTTTTAAAAATACTTCGGGGTCATCGAGAGAACGGTCAACGTGAGATTCGGCGGCAAAATGAACCACAGTATCGACTTGAGCCATAAGAGGATCGACAATTTGGGAATCGCAAATGTCGCCTTTGACAAAACGATAGCGAGAATCTTTTTCTATATCTGAAAGGCTTTTAGGATTGGCAGCGTAAGTAATTTTGTCAAGATTAATGATATGGTCTTGGGGGTGATTTTTTAACCAATATCTGATGAAATTACTGCCAATAAAACCCAGCCCACCGGTAACTAAGATTTTCATATACTCTCCGATTCTATAAATATAAAGTCTCTTTGTCAAACGATGTAATGTTATAGGATTTAAATATAAAAATAACTAAATTGAATTGACGGACAGGAATGGTAAAATTGGCCATGAGATTAAACATGGTCAATTTTGAAGAGGCAAGAAAGGCAATTTTTAAAAAATTGGGTGAGCTTGATTGGTACAAAAAAACCAGTAAAGAAGTGAAGGAAGAGTTGAAAAATTTACCGGATGAGTTTGAAGGATTTTTGGATGATTTGAGTCAAAGGCCAGAAACTGTGGGAAATGTGGAAGTGTTAAAAATGATTAGACTAAACCATGGTCATTATTTGGTAAATCCGGTGTTTGAAGTGCGATCAAATTTGACCAACGAAATTTTTACCTATGAATATAGTAGCTGGAAATATGGAAAAGAAACCGGGTGCAAGGGAGTAATTTTGGTTGAGGTTGAGGGCAAGATAGAATATTTATTAGTTAAAAAGACAAATAAATTTCCAGTGGGAGAGAATGTAATTGAGGCGCTGGGTGGATTTTATACTCATTTTAAAGATAATAAATTAGTATCTTTATCGAAAAAAAATGAAGAGCAAATAAAAAGAATTTTGAAGATAGAAGAGTTAAAGATAAAAAAATATGTTGAATTAGGAGATTTTTACCCGGATGCTGGTTTGAGCAACCAGAAGGTATCTTTGTTTGGGGCAATTGTTGAGCTGGAAAAGAATGACGGAGTGGTCGATTATTTTGAAAAGAAAAAAGTTGGCGGAGGCAAGATTAATTTTGAAGTAGAGATGTGGAGGGTGGAGAAAATGGCCGATTTAATCAATGAGTCACAAGATGGCTACTTGCTAGCTAGCCTAGCCAGGTTGACTGCAAACGGGATTGTTTAGCTTTGTTTAATGGAATTATCGGGTGTTCGAGATATTGACAACAGTATAGTTAATGTTATAATACCCTTAGACTTGTAAGGTCCATAAAAGAGTTGAAAACTCGGACTTTGAAAAACTGAATATTTAAGTGAACGAGCGAGAGCCCGGAGAGTTTGCCTGTTTAGATTCCCCTATTTTAGAAGAGATTATTTTTGGTATTTTTTGACGGATTTTTTTTGAGCTGCCGGTTTGACACTGGCGGATTTTTTTGGCGATTAACCGATATTAATCTGAGTCTATTGATAGACACAGACAGTGTTGGTTAAACACTGATCCAAATCAGACATTGGCGTCTGATGAGGAATGTTCTTTAAAAATTTGCGTTCTGAAATTGGAAAGGAGAGAAAAAATGCTTGGCGAATATACAAAGGATTGGACCATTTATCATTTTGTTGGACTGGTGTTTGCGATAGTGTTTATCCCTACTGTATATGGGGTAATTTTATCTGCTGCTATTAAAAATGATAAGAAAGGCCAAGAATATTATAAGAAAGAAGGATGGAGTGGTAAAAGAATATTTCGTTTACTAACTGATATTCTATCAAGTTTTCCAGTTGCATTTCCTGTAATGATGATAGTTCTTGTTATGTTGATACCAATGGCGATTGATTATATTAATCAACATTGGGGAATGGAAGTTGTAACGTTCCTTTTAATGGGCTTTCTGTGCCTAATTCCAGTGGTTGTTTTTATTTTACAAAAAAAAGGGGTAATAAAATAATTGATAAAGGAAAGTATTAAAAAGGGTGGGGGTAAACCCCACCCCCTCTACCCAAAAGAACTCGACACCAATTTTCAGAACGCAAAAATATAACCAGTATTAATCTGAGTCTATTGATAGACACAGACAGTGTTGGTTAAACACTGATCCAAATCAGACATTGGCGTCTGATGAGGAATGTTCTTTAAAAATTTGGCGGTTTGATAAAAAAAGGAGAAAGTGATGTTTGATTTAGAAGCGATTTTGGGTCGTTTGGTTGTTTACGGGCCATGGCTCGTGTTGGCGCTGGTCTACAATTTTTTTCTCAAAAAACTAGTAATAGCGAAATTTGAAAAAATTGGATGGCTAGTTAGAAACGAAAGGGATACTTTCAAAGATACTCCATTTAGTTATGTTTTAGCGATGGTTAACACACTGGTACTAGCAATCATCTATTGGTACCCAGTAAGAATTCTGTTTTTTGGACAGGATTACATAAGTTGGATAATTTTTCCTATTAGTTTGGTGGTTTCATTAAAAGATTTGAGAAAGGAAGAATTGCGGGGACTACAAGGCGATGAATTTCTAACTTTGGCCGTAATTATCTTGTCTATACTGATCGTTCAGTTATTAGAAGGATGGATTGTCGTTACAAAAGCCTGGGGTTGGGTTTTTATAACTCCGGTTTTGGGCTATATGACGCCATTTTTGGCTATGGTAATTTCTCTGCCTGTAGCAGTGGTTCTAGAAATACCGGCACGGTGGAAAACAAGAAGGGATGTAAAGGCAATAAAAGAAGTGTTAATGGCAACGATGGGGGTACAAAGAAACGGTGGCTTGAAGACAATCATTACTATTACAGTAGTTTGTCTGGTATTGATTGCCGTAATATTGTATTTCGGAATATATCGATAAAAAATAGAAAGGGTATTTGGAATGTTTTACAAAGTAGAGACTAAACGAAAAAAGGCGAAAATAGATTTTGATGATATGAAATATTGGTTTTGGGACAATTTTCTATGGTTGTTTTGGGTGATATTAATTATCATAATTGGCGTAGGGTCTTTTACCTATGGCACTTTATACAAAAATAGCCAGGAGGTTGTAACCGGAACCATCGAATCCACAGTGGTGGACAGAGGGAACACGTATTTTGTATTTCAATTGGAGGATGGAACCAAGCAGATTTTTCAAAATGAAGACACGATATGGTTTCTCAAATTTAACTCTGGAAATTTATTAATGGAGTTAAAAGCTGGAAATAGCTACCAAGTTTTGGTGGCAGGATGGAGAATACCGTTTTTTAGTATGTACCGGAACATAATTACGATTCAGGAAAGGAGGTGAAAGATGGAGAATATTCTGAGTATCTTTTTCTATTATCTTGCAATTGCAGCTTCTCTTTTTTACTTATTGATAATAGTCTTGATGGTTATTTATATAATATTGTTAATTAGAGTAAAAAAGTCAAGTTAGCTGGGAGAAAAAATTCAAAATATTTGGGTACGATCTAACCCTTCGGATAAAATACAAGAGGAGGTGAGATGGAAGATCCAATCAGTCTGCTTGTCATAACTTGGGGGGTGGCAGGAATAGTAGTATTTTCTATGTTTTTTGTTTTTCTGATTACTTACCTTATTGTCTACCTCATCCTTTGGATCAGGGCAAAAATCAGATGGACAAGATGGGAATCGAGAGATACAGTGATTGGAAATCTCAAAACAGTTTCCGGGAGAAAGTACACTTTCGTAACTGACTTTTATACCGATCGACTAGAGACTTTTCGTGTCGATAGAAAAATTATCGGCTTCGAAAAACTTGAGATCGACAAGACTTCAGTTTTTACAGTTGAGGGAAAATTTAGAGAAATCAAATTTCTGGGAATTAGCTTTAAGTTATTCAGAAAAATTACTGACGTGGATTTTTAAACCGCCAACAGCGCTCTGGATTGAAGAGGAGGGATTTATTCCTCCTCTCCGTCTCAGATATGAGATGAATTAAATTAAAAAATTAATTCCAGTCCAGAGCGCAAATGTATAACCGATATTAATCTGAGTCTATTTATAGACACAGACAGTGTTGGTTAAACACTGATCCAATTCAGACATTGGCGTCTAATGAGGAATGTTCTTTAAAAATTTGCGTTCTGATTTTGGAGGATTAAATGAAAATGAGGTTTTTAAATATTTTTTTGGCACTTTGATGCTCGGTTTTTATCTACTATCAAGAGGATAGAAAGGTTGTACTAGCTGCTTGGCTTTTTGCTTTTACTAGTATTGCAATATATGCAAAATGGGGAACTGAAATGATTCTAAAAAACCATGGCAGAAATTGTTGCTGGGTGGATTAAAATGTTTACCAATATTGGTAATACTGATAGCACTATTGAAATAAATAATGTATTAAATTTGGAGGAAAAATGAAAAAGAGAATATTGAATGGAATATATTTATTAGCTTTATCGATTGTTCTCTACTTTTTAGTAGAAAACAAAGTCGTGTTGGGAATCTCATTCGCTGCATTTTTTTTGTACGCAGTATTAGGATTTGTCAATGAAATAAGAGGAATTAAGTATTGGCAAAAATTATTGCTAAGTGCTGCAGATGGACTACCAGCAATTGTAATCTTTTGGGCACTATTGAAATAAAAAAGGGTGGGGGTATCCCCCACCCCTTCTACCCAAAAGTACTCGACACCAATTTTCAGAACGCAAATAAATTTTTAAAATATTGTCGGTAAAGCAAGTTTACCGGTAATTATTAAAAATTATTATATAAAAATATGGTAGAAAAAAAATTTGACATGAACAATAAAGAGGAAAAAATAAAAGATCTTTTTGCGCGCCTGACGATAGACATGGTAAAAAAATGGGGAGATCGTTATATCAACGATAATAGTATGGCAACAATAAGTACCAAAGAGTTTGGTGCTCGCAATGATTATGCAATATCTGTTGACATCAGACCAAATCAACAAAAAATTATAATTCAAAAAGGGGATAAACGTACAAGAACTCTTGATGATGTTTTTGGTAATTACATAACCATCATGCTCCAGGAGAAAAATGTAGTAGAAAAATCAAAGTTGGGCTTGTCTTATGTGAATCATTTGGAAAATGGATTTATTCTTATAGAGCAAGGTATCGACATTGCAGACATCTTCATCAACACATACAGTGAGATATACCAAAAAGCCAATCAGGACGGAATGATCGATCAGGACAATAATTTACTGAAGCGCGAAGAATTTAGATATTTAGTCTTGGAAAAATACAAAGTTGATGAATTTTTTAAAAAAAGAGGTAGCTTGATACCTCTGGGTCCGGGTTGGAAGCTTGAAAAAGTGACGGAAGAGTTTTCCGATCCCGAAAATTTAATAAAGGTTAAAGATCCTTTTTCCGGAGAAATTGTCGGTGTGGCTCACAAGCGTGATGACAAATACTTTAAAGTGCGAGAAACAATATTAACTGACGTTTTAATTGAAAAAAATACAAATATTATAGATCTTCTTGCTTTTGTAGAAAAAGAACCCACAATATTTGGACCTTTACTAATGAATATCAAAAAAGAAGTTGACAGAAGAGTTGATCAATATTTTAAAAATAAAGAGGAAATTTCTGGCTAAGGAATAAATGTATAAAAATCTAGCTTAGAAACAACCAAGAAATAAATTTAATATTATTTAATTTATAAAAATGAAAAAAGAAAATTTGAATAATTCGGAAAATAAAAATGATATGTTTCCGAAAGTTACCGAAAAGTATTTAAAACTTTGGGAAACATATAATAATTTCTGTAAAGAAGTTAGTGTTGATCTTTTCCCAATGGTTAAATCAGTGGATGACAGTTTAATAGATATATATAAAATTGTGGCTAAGAATCAAAAGCTGTTAGATAAAAATTGTGCTTATGTTGAGGGTTATTGTTGGTGGAATTGGGCAGGGAAACCGAGAAACTATTTATATTGGGGAGAAAAAGAAAAGGGTTTAGAGTTAGTGCAAATTGCTTCACATCATGAGAAGAATTTATTTCCAGAAAGTAATGACTTTGTGGGTTTTGATAAGGTTAAACAATGGGGAGGAGTAAACAGGTGCCCATTAATGGGAGAGGTAAATATTCCCAGTATAGGCTGGCAAGAAATCGAGCCGGTACTTTATAGATATGACTGGGTAACTAATGATTCTTTTGAAAAAATTAAAGAGATTAATGGTGTTAATGAAGCTCGTGATAAATACTGGAAAGCAAAAGAATATACAGAAATAAGTCTGATGAAAATGGTTGAAGATAGGGCGCCGGAAATAAGGCAAAATATATTAAATTTGAACCAGGTAATTTTGGAAACACCTCAAATCAAAGACCAAATACCGGAATACTTAGCTGCAGATCAGGGTGCTTTAAGATGGAATGCTGGTAAACACGAAGATATTTTCTTTCTACCAAAATCGGGTCAATTAGTGAGAGCTCCGGTGGAATTAATCGGACCATTGAAGAAAGTTGATAAAGGACCTATTTTAGAGAAAGCTTATGAGGCAGAGTTGGCTGACTGGGTAAGGATAGGTTTGACAATGAAATGGAAAATGATAGAACCGGTGGAAAAAATCGGGTGGGTTAAACCAAAATATATTTAATAATTTAAGGAACAAAAAAATGAATAAAGAAAATTTAAAAAACTTAAGAGAGAAAGTATCAGATAATTTACAAGAAGTGGCTTTGGCTTACGAATCTTTTCAAAATGCCGGAAACGAGATTGAGGAAAAGGTCAGGCAAGAAGCTGAGCCGATAAGAAAAGAAGTGAACAAGGCTTTAATACCGGTGTTGAAATATGTATCTGAAAAAAGTTTTGGGACAAAAACAATAATGCTGGATAAAAAAATGATGACTTCTAGAGGAGAAGTGGTTTCGATTAACATGAGCTGGGATGAAAACAATGAAGTAGCCTTGAGTCGATTTGACTCGTTTTTATTTGCCGGACCGAAACAGTATCAGAAAATGGCCTTAAATTTGTACGGTTATAAGAAAGATGAGTTTAGGCCGATTTTTTCCGACTACAATTTTTTTTGCAGTGAATTTGAAGAGAAATATGGCCAAGAATCTGGATTTAAAACTGTTTACGAAAAATATCAGCAAGAAAAAAACCGAGCAGAAGAACTGGTGGTAAGAAAAATTGAAGCACTGTCGCCCGGGATTAAAAACCGAGGGATTCAATTATATGAATCGGTGTTAAGGGTCCCTGAAGGAATGCTAAATTTGGCGGCAAAAGGCTTAATAATTCCATTAAGTGTCTGGCAAGATGACGGAAAGAATGAGGGGCTATATTTTTCACAGGAAGACAAAAAATTGGTTAGAGGTCCATATAAAGTAAAGCGATTTTTTGGAGTTGAAAACGTGGTGGCTGATAAAAAGAAAACAAAAGAAGTGAATAACGCAAATTGGTTTTTGGCCAGAGGTGTATTTGTCCAAAAAGTTGTAGATGAATCAATAAGGGAATTTGAGGTTTTAAAAACAAAAGAGGCGTTTAAAAACTGGATGATGAGGAGATAAGATGGGTAGTAATCAAGAACGTTGGATAAACCAGCGATTTACGGCTGAAAATATGGTTTTTTACGGAAATAGGGAGTTTTTTTTACAAAAACAGAAAGAGGGTTTTGAAAAAATAGCTTTTGGGAGCGGAGCATGGTTTGATTCGATATTACAAAGAGAGAAATATGTTCAACTTGCCGATAGTGGCCGATTGCTTCTTGATAACCCAAGCATAGAGAGAATGAGAATAGTGTCTTTGTGGGCTTTTTTACATCCGTCAAAAAAAGTAGATACTTTTGAAACTATTAAAATTGATGTGTATGGTTTTACCAGAAGATTGCCGGAAAAAATTGTGGGTAAATTCCCACTTTATGAGGATTTTGAAAAATTTTTAGCCGACTTTAGGATAGATCTGAGTGACTGGAGAGATTTGACAGATTTAAATAAAAACTGGGAGATGATTCCTATTCAGCCTCGGTAGGGGTGACTTCCTCTTCTGAGTCGGTAATAGTTTCACTTAAATCGGTGCCGATTAGGAAAATGACATCGTAAGGAGATGATTCGTCAAGATCAGTAGCGATTGTAGCGTCAAATTGACCAGCAAGTGCTGAGGTGAAATAGGCTGATGAAGTGGCAAGTTCTGATTTAACTCTAATTTGATTACTGGTTAAATTAGTACTGTTGTTGCCAACGGCAATAGAAGTAAAACCGAGCTTGGTAAGCACTTGTTTTAAGGTAGCGGCCTGACCATTGATATCAGTAGCATTTAATACTTGAAGTTTGAGATCTTTGTCGATTTCGACCATAGTAGGAGTAGGTTCTTCTACTGGTACATCAACAACTGGGGAAATATCGGAAGTAGCTGGGGTGCCGGGAGAATTAACAGACTCGGGGTTACGATTGAGAACATAGTAGATTATGCCGGAAG
>DFZG01000036.1:3427-11799 GCA_002382075.1 Candidatus Shapirobacteria bacterium UBA4062 | reverse complement strand
GCGGCGTTGCGGGGGTTGGAGTAAACCCCCCCATCGACTGAAGTCAATGACCCCCCTTGAAGAAAGGGGGTGTTTTTTTTAACAAGTTGATTGAGTTTGGCAAAATCTTTTAAGGTGACGACGATTTCGCAGCGAATAGAACCGGTGAAATGGTTCGGCAGGCTAACCACAAGGTTTTTCATTTTAACGACATTTTGGGTGATAATGTCCCCTACCCTACCGTCACCTCGGGTAATAGCGTCAACTAGTTGGCCGTTTTGGTAAATAATTTCTAAAGAAATGCCGTCGCATTTGGGTTGGACAACGTAAGATATGCTTTGCATATCAACGTTGCTGCCTGTGGCGCTTTTTTTGAGTTCGAAATAATGAACCAGATCTTGATATTTGTTTACCTTGTTTTGGGAGCCCATGATGTAGTCGTGCTTTTTTTTGGCAAAGCCGGTGTCAAAATTTGGGGAGCCGACTTTGGAAAAAAGCCGATGATGTGGGTTTTTTTGACGTAAAATTTCTTCGAGAGTGTCGTAGGTGTGGTCGTCCATGATGGGTTTACTGTCGACGTAGTAGGCTTTTTTAGCGTTGATGAGCAGTTCGCCTAATTGGGAATCAGATAAATTTTGGAGATCAAGCGAATCAAGGGTGATCATGAGAGTATTATAAACCCACCCTACCCTCCCTTAAAAAGGGAGGCTGTAATAGAATTATCTAATGAATGACGATTTTTGGGAATCAAAGTTGATTTCTCGAAGGGGTCATTTGAAATATCTTGAGAAACTACGAAACTTATCACGAAATAATCGAAAAGAATTAACAAAAACGGAGAGATTTATTTGGTATGAAATTTTATCTGGGCGTAAAACAGAATACAAATTTTTAAGACAGAAACCTATAGGTAAATTTATTTTAGATTTTTATTGTAAAGAGTTATTGTTGGCGATTGAAATTGATGGGGGATATCACGAAGAAAGAAAATATGTCGATGAAGAAAGAGATAAATTTTTAAGAAATTTAAATATTGAGACTTTGAGAATATCTACAAACGATATATTGCACGATTCGAAAAAAGCAAGAAGTAAAATACTAACCTTAATTAATGAAAGAAAAGTTTCCCTTTTTAAGGGAAAAACCGCGAAGCGGAAAGGGTTTGAAAAATAGTTTAGACATTGGCCAGGCAATAGTAGGCGCCTTTGGTGGAGCCGCGTTTTTCAACAACTTTATCGTCGATTAGTTTTTTGAGGTCTCGCCAAATAGTGTCGTCACTGACCATGGGAAGTAATTGTTGAGCGTCGGGCATGCGGAAAATCATGTGAATTATAATGTCGGGTGTTTTTTTAGAAGACAGTTGTGGTGAGGAGAAGAGATTATTCCAGTATTATTACAAAAATCAGGTCTTTCTTGCGTGTGGTAGTTTTGACATTGATTGGTAGTTTTATTAAATCGGTCACAATTGTAGATTCCTACCAGTCTTTCGTGTCCATAAACATAGATAAGAGTGTTGTCGGTTTGGTGAATAAATGGATACCGGTTTAAAATTATTCTTACTTTTTCTGGGGCAGTAATCTCTTGCCTTATTTTAAAATTAAGGCAACATGGTGTTGGACATGACAAACACTCATTTTGGCTCATGTTTCGTATATTTTATCACATTAAGTTATAGTTGTATATTGTGGTATTATTTTATTTAAATATGCTTAAAAAAACCGTATTGGTGATGTTTGGAGGAAAGAGTGTGGAACATGAGGTTTCTGTGATGACGGCATGTCAAGCGATGGAAAATTTTGATGTTAAAAAATATCGAATTATTCCTATTTACATTGACAAAACAGGGGTTTGGTGGACAGGAAAACCGTTGGAAAAAATAAAGAACTTCAAGAAAGATATTACAAAAATGAGAGGGGTGAGAAAGTGTGGGTTGTTACGATTAAACGCGGAAGAATGTTATTTGATTATCAAATACTTGTTAATTGATAAAAAAGAAAAATTTGATATTGTTTTTCCAATTTTTCATGGAACTAACGGGGAAGATGGAACAATTCAAGGAATGTTGGAAGTATTAAATGTACCGTATGTTGGTGGTGGTGTTTATTCGTCAGCCATAGGAATGGATAAGGTGGCTCAAAAAATTATTTTTTCATCTGAGAAGATAGAGACCATCCCTTTTGTATATTTTTGGAAGTATGAATGGATGAAAAACAAGGAAGAAGTAATTAAGAAAATTGAAACAATCAAGTATCCTGTATGTATTAAGCCATGTAATTTAGGAAGTAGTATAGGAATTTCGATGGCAAAAAACAGAAAAGAATTAATTTATTCAATTGAGGTGGCAATTCATTTTGATGAAAGAATAATTGTTGAAAAAGCGGTGGTTAATATGAAAGAGTTAAATTGTTCGGTGGCAGGTTATGGTAAAGAGGTATTGGTGTCGGTTTGTGAGCAACCGGTAAAAACCGGGAAAATATTAAGTTATGATGATAAATATAAAAAGGGCGGTAAAAACAAGGGAATGGTTAGTTTAACTAGATTAGTGCCAGCGCCAATATCGAAGAAATTAAAAAGTCAGATTGAGGAATGGTCCATTAAAGCTTTCAGGTCAATTGGAGCGAGTGGTGTTTCAAGGATTGATTATATTTATGACAACAAAACCAGAAAGATATATCTAAATGAAATAAACACAATCCCAGGATCTTTATCTTTTTACCTATGGAAAAAAAGTGGTTTAAGTTATTCTGATCTATTAGATAAACTAATTGGGTGGGGTTTTGAGAAGCATAAAGTCAAAAATAGTCGATTAACGGTATATAAAGATACCGGCTTTTATAGTTAGCAAAGCTACTAAAAGTAGTTGTCAGGTAAATCGTTTTCGATAAGTACAGAGGTGTTATTAGGGATGATTATTTCTTGAAGAATTTCGTCAACTTCTTTAAATGATTTGACAAAAAAAATTTTATTTTTGGCTAATTTATGGAAACCTTTGGTTAAAGCCTTTTTATTGGTTTTGCCGACAATAATGGCATGAGTGCATTTTTTTGAAGCATACAAAGCGGCCTGGTAGTTTTCTTTTGAAGCTAAATGTCCAAGTTCGACCATTCCTGGAGTAATGATAATTCTTACCTTTGTTTTTTGTTCATATAAAATATCGGCGGATTTTCTGAAACTAGCGGGATTGCTGTTGTAGGAATTATCTATTAGTTTAATAATACCGTTGTCGATAACTTGATGACGGTGTTTAATAATTGGCGGATTTTCAATCATTTTATTGACTATGCTTGAACTAACATTAAAAATTTTTCCGATTTTTAAATAGGTATCAGATATGGTGTCAAAATAAAATATTTTTTTGGATAAATTTTGATGTTTTAAGTCTTTTTTTAGCAGTCTAGGAATAAAGCCATAGCTATCATTAGAAAGGGTATCGATTATTTCAAATTTTGTTTTTATGATATTTTGGATTGTGCCAAATCTTTCTAAATGCATTGGACCAATGGCAGTTATTATACTTACTTTTGGCTTTGTTAGTTGACAAAGTTTTTTTATATCCCCTGCTTGATAGGCACCCATTTCACAGACAAAGATTTGGGTGTTAATCGGTAGTTTAAGTATTTTTAATGACACACCGATTAGGGTATTTTGGTTATCAAATGTTTTTTCAGTAATATATTTATGGTTAAATATATTCCAAAGGGTTTCTTTTGTTGTTGTTTTTCCCCAAGAACCGGTAATACCGATTGTGATTAGTTTGGGGTGAAAAATCCGAATTTTTAATTTTGCGAGAAATACTAGAATAAACTTAAGTAGGTAGTCAATGGGGTAGAAAGACTTTAGGGCAAAGTAGATAGATTTTTCTGGTATAAAAAGTAAGGAAAAAATATGGGTAAGAAAGAAGATGACAATAGTTTTTGGTGTCAAAACTAGTTTTTTCTTTATTTCAATCACTTCTTTTTTGGGATTATTTTTTAGCCAGTTAAAGACTCGTTGAGAATCATATTCTTCAATTTGAGCCAGATAAACTAAGTTGCGGATTTTCATATATATCTAGTTTTGCTTAGCAAAGTTATTAAGATGGGTCACAAATTCAATCGGATCGTCTGTAAAAGGAAAATGGCCTGAGTCGGGGATTATTTTTAAAGTGGAGTTCTTTATTAGATGATTAATTGTCTTTCCTTGTATTAATGGAGTCGTACTATCATTTTCACCCCAAATAATTAAAGTGTTGTTGTCTATTTTTTTGGCCTTATTGGATAAATCTGAAAAAATGATTTGGTTGAATGTAATTTTCATTAAGGGACTAGAAATTTTTTGATAGTCTGAATCTTCAAGTTTGATTGCTTTTAGAAGATAGGTTTTAATGTTTAGAAAGTCAATAATTGGTTTTAATAAACTAATGAATGAGTAATAAAGTTTTCGTTTGTAAGAATATTTGCTTCTGATTATGGCGGCGCTTACAAGAACGAGTTTTATTTTATTGTTGGGATATTTGGATAAATAGTTTAGGCAGACCGAACCGCCAAAAGAGTGTCCAAGTAGGATTGGGTTATTAATCTTATTGATTTTAATATATTCGCATAGCCAGTCGGAATATTTATCTAGATTATAGGGTGATGAAATTGGAAGCGAACCAAACCCGGGCATAATAGGTGTAAATAATTTGTAATGTTTTTTAAGTAGAGATTTGATGACAGTGAAGTAATTGGGGCTAAAACTCCAGCCATGTAACAATATTAAGGATTGTTTTTTCATTTTTTAAACATTGGCCAGGCAATAGTAGGCGCCTTTAGTGGAACCGCGTTTTTCAACAACTTTATCGTCGATTAGTTTTTTGAGGTCTCGCCAAATAGTGTCGTCACTGACCATGGGAAGTAATTGTTGAGCGTCGGGCATACGAAGACCACCAAATTGCTGCATGTATTCGACTAATTTGATTTGGCGTTCAGTCAGATGTATTTGTTTTCCGCCTAATTTTTGTTTGAATTTGATATCACGGGAAAGATTTTGAACTTTTTCTTTGACGCGGGTTAGTTCGATGCTGAGGGCTTGAGTGAAGTATTGAATCCAATTGGTGAGATCGCGGCGGAAAATGTCGGATGATAATTCGTGAGTTTTTTGGAGAGTATCGTAATAATCTTGGGCGTTGCGATCAAAATATTCTTCGAGAGAGAAAAGACGGCGGATGTCGTAGCCTTCGGTGTAGAGAGGCAGCATGGCAAAAGCCCGGGAAACTCGGCCATTGCCTTCAATGAAAGGATGGATAGCTACTAAAATGTATTGGGTGATAGCACTACGGATAGCGGGATGAATTTCCCGGGCATCTTTTGAATTCAGCCAATCAACTAATTCTGTTACCAAATAAGGAACTTCGACGGCCGGAGGTGGGCGATGGGCAATTTCGCCAGTGCGAGTGTTTTTGAGAACTACTTGTTGATGACGATATTTGCCGATTTCGGAATCGGGAATGACTTTTTTGGTGGTTAATTCGTGAATTCGACGAATAATTGTTTGACTGTAGAAAAAAGGTCTTTGGGCATCACTTTTTGAAGGGGTGTATTTTTCTTCGGGAAGGGGCATGGAAGCGTCATAGAGCGACCAGAGCTCTTCAAGATAGCTCATAACTGCCCGATAATTGATGACTTCTTGGATGTCTCTATCGGTGGCGGAGATTTTTTGACCTTCGACAAGTTTGGCGACTTCCTGAAAAGTGAGATCATTACCTTCGATGCGGGTACCAAAGTGGACGGTCCGAATAATGGCTTCCTGTTGGAATTGTTTTTCGTAGGCGGGAATGAGAGGGGCTTCGTCGATAACCGCCTTAGCACCTTCAATAGTACCAATGTATTTTAGAATCTGGTTATTGATGGTAAAGACGGGTAAAAACATCTTGAGTTGATTATAACACTTTTAATTTTGGATATAAGGGGAAAATGCGGAGAAAGATTTAGGAGAGAAAAAAATAATCAAGAGCGTTTTTTGGGTCAACGTTGGCTTTGATAAGTTGAATAGACTTGATGATATTTTTGAGAGTTTTTTGAGTTGAGAGGGCGGGTTTTAGAGTCAGTTGCTGATGATAAAGATATAACTGATCAAGTAAAAAAGGCAAAATTTCCTCTTTGGTTAGGGAAAGTTCATCGGCTTGCTGGAGGGCTTTTGGGGCTAAAGAGTCAGGAATGATTATTTTTGATTTTCGAGAGGTTGATGGGGTATCGATTTGAAAAAGGCGGCAGCGGGAAATAATGGTGGGTAAGAGGATGTGGTAGTTGTTGGAGAGCAAAATTAGATAATTATTTTTGCCTGGTTCTTCGAGATTTTTTAGGAGGGCGTTTTGGGCTTCGGGTAAAAGTTTTTCTGATTGGTAGATAATAACTATTTTGTTTTGATGAACCAGTGGTTTTTGGGATAAAAAGTGTTTAATTCTTCTGATCTGGTCAATGCCCCAGCCGGTATCTTGATTGATGATAAAAATATCAGGGTTGTTTGAAGATAGCGGGTTTTTGAGTTGACGGCAAAAGTAATTAAGTTTTTTGGCTATTTTGTCGGTGGAAGCGGAGCTGATAATGGTGGCGGGAAAAATCATGGTTGGTTATATTTTATGGTAAAAAATCTGTTTTTGTATTTTCAATTTGGCGGCGAATAGTTTATATTTTAGATAGTATGAATGATTCTGCCCAAAAAGTTTATAAGAATTTGAGGGATGTTTTGGTAGATAAAAAGCTGATTACTTTGGAACAAGCGGATGAGATCAAGTTGAGGCAGTTGAAAACGGGTGAGACGGAAGAAGAAATTGTCAAGCAAATGCGTTTGGTTAATGACGAAGTTTTTGCTGAATCTAAGGCAGAATATTTAAGAATTCCTTTTGTAAAGTTGGATGAAATTGGATTTGCCCCTGAAGCTTTGTCATTGGTGCCTCAAAGCGTGGCCGAAAAATATCACTTGGTGCCTTACAAAATGGATACCAAAAACAAATTGTTGTATGTGGCCATGGCTAATCCGCTTGATTTGGAAACGGTTGAGTTTATTGAGAAGAAATCGAGCATGAAGGTGAAGGCGGCAATGGCGGTGAAAAAGCAGATTGATGGTTTTATTTCGGAGAAATACGAAAGAGAGAAAGGGATTACTTCGGAAGTGAGTCGGGCATTGGATGAAAGGAAAAAAGAAGAAAAGGTGGTAGTGGAAGATAGTTCGAAGCGGGTATCGGCAGAAGCACCGGTGGCAAAAATTGTGTCGACTATTTTGGAATATGCTATAAAGGCGAGAGCTTCGGATATACACATAGAGCCTTTAGAAGATACGGTGAGAGTAAGGTATAGAATTGATGGAATTTTGCAGGAAAAATATGATTTACCTCGGAACGTGCAGGAGGCGGTGGTGAGCCGGATTAAGATTTTGGCCAGTTTAAAAATTGACGAGAAACGGGTACCTCAGGATGGCAGATTTTTCTTTTCAGTTGACGGTAATGACGTGGATTTGCGTATTTCAACTTTACCGACAACTTACGGAGAAAAGGTGGTAATGCGGTTGCTGAAAAAATCTCAGAAAGTGCCGACTTTGCCCGAGTTGGGTTTGAGGGGTCGGGCTTTGAAAAATTTAATGGATTCGATTGCCAGGCCCCACGGAATTATTATTGTTTGTGGACCTACGGGTTCGGGTAAAACAACCACTTTGTATTCGGTTTTGGATATTGTGGCAACACCTAGGGTAAATGTAATGACGGTTGAAGATCCGGTGGAGTATCAGATGAAAGGAGTAAACCAGGTTCAAGTGAATGTGCAGGCGGGATTAACTTTTGCTTCGGCGTTGAGGTCTTTTTTGCGTCAGGATCCTAATATTATAATGGTGGGAGAGATTCGGGATACAGAAACGGCGGAGTTGGCAATTAACGCGGCTTTGACAGGCCATTTGGTTTTTTCGACGTTGCACACCAATGATGCTTCAGGAGTACCCCCAAGGATGTTGGATATGGGAGCCGAGCCATTTTTATTGGTGTCGTCTTTAAACTGCGTGGTAGGTCAGCGGGTGTTGAGGAGAGTTTGCAAACATTGTGTCCAGGAAATGGAAATACCGCCGGAGGTTAAAGAAGAGCTAAAAGTTACCTTGGGGCCGATTTATAACATGATTGAAGATAAATGGAAAAAAGAAGGTAAAGAGTTAAAAATTCCAAAAATTGTCGGTTGTGAAAAGTGTAATAATACCGGTTATTTAGGAAGAATTGCTATTTACGAAGTAATGCCGGTGTCGGAAAAAATTAGTAAATTGATTATTGAAAGGGTGCCAGCAAGTGAAATTCAAAGGCAGGCGATGGAGGAAGGAATGTTGACCATGAAGCAAGACGGTTACGTTAAAGTTTTGGAAGGAGTGACCACTATGGATGAAGTGGTGAGGGTGGC
>DFZG01000036.1:0-3367 GCA_002382075.1 Candidatus Shapirobacteria bacterium UBA4062 | reverse complement strand
TAAAAAATTAAATAAAAAAAGGATAGAATTAAATTATTAAACCTAGAAAATAAAGATGATGGATGAAAGAGTCAAAAAAATACTGGAGTTAGCAGTGGCCAATAAAGCTTCGGATGTACATTTGATTGGCGGGAATGTGTCTAAGTTGCGGGTGGCGGGAACTTTGATGGATTTGGCCCAGAGTTATCAGGTAAGTACCGAAGAATTGGATAAAATGATTTTGTCGATGCTGTCGGAAAAACAGAGGGAAACTTTGGTTGAAAAAATGGAAATTGATTTTTCACTGGAAGTGGCGGGAGCCAGGTACAGGGTAAATGTTTATCGGCAAAAAGGAACTTTGGCGGTGGCATTTAGGGTGATTCCCATGGAAATTCCCCAAATGGAAAGTTTGAATTTACCGGAGATTTTGAAAAGTTTTTTAGAATTAAAACAGGGTTTTATTTTAATAACCGGACCGACTGGTCACGGAAAATCGACGACGATAGCTTCGATGCTGGACAGAATTAACCAACATCGGGCTTGTCATATTGTGACAATTGAGGATCCGGTGGAATATTTAATTACTCCCAAAAAATCGATAATTTCTCAGCGAGAGATGGGGACGGACACTGTTTCGTTTGATAATGCCCTAAGGTCGGCTTTGCGTCAGGATCCAAACGTGGTGCTGGTGGGGGAAATGAGAGATTTGGACACAATACGGGCGGCAATGACGGTAGCGGAAACGGGTCATTTGGTTTTTTCGACATTGCACACTAATTCGGCATCTCAGACGATTGATCGGGTAGTTGATGTTTTTCCTGAGGGGGAAAAAGAGCAGATTAGAATTCAATTGGCCTCGGTACTGACGGCAGTGATTTCTCAAAGATTGGTGCCAACTGTGGAGGGAAAATTGATGCCGGCTTTTGAAATTATGATTGCCAACAGTGCGGTCAGAAATACGATTCGGGAGTCGAAATCTTTTATGATTGACAATATCATTTCGACCAGTGCGGATTTGGGAATGATGAGTTTGGAAACTTCGCTGGCGTCTTTGGTAAAACAGGGAATAATTTCTGACGAGGAAGCGATGAGACACTGTTTAAGACCGGAAGAGTTACAATCCAGATTAAGGGAGAGGGTACTAAAAAATGCCTAAATATCTTTATAAAGCCAGAGATTGGAGCGGAAAATTAGTCAAGGGTGAATTGGAAATGGGAACAAAAGAGGAGGTGGTTTCTTCGATTAAAGAAGGTGGTTTGGTGCCAATAAGTGTCGGGGTAAAAAGTGAAGGATTGATTGATGAAATAAATAAACGTTATTTGGGTAGAGTAACCCCAAAACAGATAACTAATTTTACCCGGCAATTGTCGACGATGATGACTGCCGGTTTGGCAATGACGGAAGCGTTGGTACTTTTAAAAAATCAGGTGGAAGGAAATCAGATGATGGGGGAAATTATTGAACATGCACTGGCGACAGTGAGAGGAGGTGGAGCCTTGGGGACAGCACTAGAAAGATATCAAAATACTTTTGGGTCAGCTTATGTGGCATCGGTCAAAGCAGGAGAAGAGGGCGGAGTGTTGATGGAAGTTTTGCAAAAATTGGCGCTGAATTTGGAAAATGAAAATGAATTTAAGGGAAAAGTTAAAGGAGCGATGATTTATCCGGTAATTGTGGTAGTAGGGATGATAGTTGTGGCTATAATCATGATGGTTTTTGTGATTCCTAAGTTGATGACTTTGTATGATGATTTTGGTTCGGATATGCCGGCAATTACTAGGGGGCTGATGGCGGTGTCTAATTTTATGGCCAAGGTGTGGTTTTTATTTCCCTTGTTGGGAGTTGGCTATGTTTGGTTGATGAAGGCAGGGAGTAAAATTGCCAATTTCAGATTTAGGAAAGATAGACTAAAGCTTAAATTGCCGATTTTAGGGGAATTAACTCAGAAAACAATTTTAGCGAATACAATGAGGACAATGTCGATGTTGTTGTCGGCGGGTATCCCGCTAGTGGAGGCGATAAAAATTGTGGCGGATGTGGCAGGGAATGAAGTTTACAAAAGGGCGTTTGATCGGATTTCGGAAAGGGTCCAAAAAGGTTTTTCAATTGCTAATTCATTTGAAGAAACAAATGCATTTCCCTTGATTGTGAATCAGATGATATCAACAGGTGAGGCGACGGGAAAATTAGATGAGGTGCTGATGAGGGTGTCAAATTATTTTTCGACGGAGGCCGAGCAATCGGTGAAATCTTTAACTTCGGCAATTGAACCATTGATTATGATTGTGCTGGGAATTGGAGTCGGTTTTTTGGTAGTAGCCGTAATAATGCCTATTTATAACTTGACATCTCAGTTTTAACAGTATTTAATGATATTAAGCAAGTTATTAATATTAAAAAACAAGAATGAAAAAATATCTCCAAAAAGGTTTTACATTGGTAGAACTATTGATTGTCATTGCCTTGATTGCTATTTTGTCAGTGGCAGTATTGGCAACTATTAATCCTATTGAACAGTCAAACAAAGCTCGGGATTCAAGGGTACAGAATGATGCGGCCGAAGTGATGAACGCTTATGAAAGGTACTATGCGGCTCAGCAAAAATATCCATGGGAATTGTTTTCCACAAATCCAATTGCGGCAACTGATCCAGTTGGTTTAAGATCTGACACTTATGGTTTTGGAATTTGTTCTGGTGCGGCAACTGCAGCGGCTTTAGCTGCTTCCGACGCTAATAGTCCAGCTGCAGCTTGTGATGCATCAGACGATGTTCCTAACTTATTGATTAGTAGTTCCGAACTTAAGTCAAGTTTTGTAGGCAAAGATGAGTTTGTGCCTGTATTATCCGGTGATCATATTGAGTACGGTCTTTGGACCTTAAAGGCTGCTGATGCAAATTCACTATATGTTTGCTATATTCCAAGAGCTGATGCTAATAAAATAGATCCTGTTAAAATGCGATGTATTAACACTGCTACTGGTGTTGTGAATTCGGTTGGTCAGGATGATTGTACGGCAACTGTTACGGATTATGCTGTTCCAGTGTTAGATGGAACTCAGGCTATGTTTAGGTGTGTACCGGAATAGTAGTTAGATAAAGAAATTGATTAAACCCTCCGATCGTTATCGGAGGGTTTTTGTATTAGGGCGGATACTAGATCCGCCCGTACTGTAGAATGGTTTTATGGAATATTTTTTGGGAGGGATGATTTTTTTGATGGGGACGGCGCTGGGTAGTTTTGTGAATATGCTGGTGTATAGGGTGGCAGTGGAGTATGGATTGAGGAACCCTCCTTCGCTAAAGCTACGGAAGGGCAAGAATCGATCATATTGCGATTATTGCGGGAGGCAGTTGAGGTGGTGGGAGAATGTGCCGATATTTTCTTGG
>DFZG01000039.1:2669-6064 GCA_002382075.1 Candidatus Shapirobacteria bacterium UBA4062 | reverse complement strand
AGTAATACTAACAAAAATTCTTTTCTATTCATTTTTCTTCACAAAAACTACTCTTTGACCATAACCATTAACAATATTGTCTCTAACATCAAATCCACCTAGATACCGCAAACCATTCTGATTAATTAAAGCTTCTTCGTTACCATTAGAATTTATATCAATAAACTCACCAATATAACCTACCATAAGAATACCGGCTCCTACTTCTCTGTAATCGGTAACTCCATAAGACATTTCATCACAATTATTTAAATAAAACTCGCAATAAGGCTCAGGGTTACCAAAAATATTGCTTACAATAATTTTCTCTCCAAGGTATTCTTTCTTAATCTCAGAATATATTTGATCATAAATTATAGGTCTGTTATCCAACCAATAGTCAGGTCTTATTAAAAGATCATACACATTGTTTATATATCCCAAAAATAGCAAAAAAAGTAAAAAGATAGACAAGTACTTCGATATCCAATTTTTAGAACATAAAGACAACAAAACTTTTTCGAGTCCCATTGCAACCAATAATCCCACAGGAATTAAAACCAAATACATTCTCTGGTAAACAAAACCTGCAGAAAACAAATAATATAGCAAAGCCAGGACAATTAACAAAAACAATATATATAAAAATTTCCTGACTTTAGATAGACACACTAAACCGACAAAAAAGAAAACAAGCTCAGGCCAAAAAAAGAATACAACCGACTTTTGCCTCAATGGATGTACCTCTTGAAAAAACCAAGTATCAAAATCAAAAAAAGAAATAGCATTCTTCAAGACATCTACAAAACCTAGATATACTTTGTTATAAGAAATTCTCTTAATAATTAAAGGTACTTCGATCACCTCTTTCAATGAATCAGATCGGGTAAATATCATGGTTACTTTTTCACTACTATTTTTAAAGGACAAATCATTTAACAACGCAATATCTTGATCCAAAAACTTACTATTAATTACTAATAAACCCACAATCCATAACAACAAAAAAGTAACCAAAAAAAACTTATTTTTATCAAAAAACACGGATACTCCCAAAGTTAATAGTAGTAACCATAAAACAAGACTAGGATAAGCCACCCATGAAAGCCAAAGCAGAGGACTCATCCCCAAAACAACGACAAATGAAAAGGCCAGCAAACCACCTTTCGTTTTTCTTAAAAAGCTTCTCCACCAACCTAAAATAAAAACAATTGTTAAAAAGCAAACTAATCTCAGTAACCATAACTGCCATAGATTATTAACTAGAAACAACTGTTCTTTACTTGGAGGATAGTTAATATTTATTGCTATAATCCATGCAATTAGACCTAACCCAATATAAAACAAAACTTCATATTTTTTCATTATATAAAAATGAGTATAAAATACAGTAACCTCAAATGAAAGCACAACCTACAAAAACAATACTGATCATTATCATGCTAATCGCCGCCTTTTTCAGACTAATCAATCTAGATAATTTTCCAACCGGAATTACAAACGACGAACTACATTTTGTTTTAAACGCAAAAGCAGTATTCTACAGATTCTCCGACATGTCTAACCGCTGGTCTCCCTTATCTCTTAGGACTATTCCAGACGAAAGTAGTTCAGAACTCCCTTTTCTACTAATCTCTCCAATTATTGGTCCACTTCCAACGAATCTCTTTACTGCCAGATTACCATTTGTAATTGTAGGTCTTAGTATTATCCTTTTTACCTATCTAATCACCAAAAAGCTTTCAAATAAAAAGATCGCCCTCTTCGTAGCTGTCGTCGCCACCCTAAATCCATGGTTGATCTATACCTCCAGAACTTCTTTTGATGCACCAATTTCTATTCTTTTTATTCTTATTTTTTTCTATACCTTAATCTCTCAGAAAAGTTACAAAATACTCTTCTCTTTAATACCAGCACTCATTTTCTTCTATTCATATATCGGCATCAAACCCCTCTTTCCTTTCATAATTATCCTTTCGTCCATCTTCACATATATCTTCATATATAAGAAAAAATTTCTCAAACCTCTACTTATCCTTAACCTTGCCAGTCTTGTTATATTCTCAAGTTATCTAACAAAGCTATCAGGCACCTCTTCTTCTCAAAGACTAAGCGAATTGTATACGCCCAACCACTCACAGATAATCGCCCTCACAGAACAGCTTCGAAATGAAAGTCTTCAAAGTAATCTTACCCCTATCTTTGTTAACAGATATACCGTATTTGCCAAATACTTCACCGACAAGTACCTAAACAACTTCTCTCCAAAAATACTATTTTCATTCGGAGACCCAGCATTTCATGTCACTATGTGGCAACATGGATACTTTTATTATCTTGATATTCTTCTCATTATTCTCGGGATCTACTTTTTAAAGAAAAAATTTCCAAAACTACTACTAATTTGTGCCATATTTATTATTCTTTCTCCGATTCCCGAAGCTATCAGATTAGACCCAAACCCAGCCTACTCCTTTCATTCTTCACTTCAATATCCATTTCTATTTATACTAATTGGCTCAGGACTATATTATCTATTCACTCTTACACAAAAAATTAAGCCTATCTTCATCGCTTTTATCTTTTTCTATCTCTATTTAGTCTTAAGCTTCTTATTCACCTACTTTATTAGATATCCCATCTACCATCCCGATGCCTTTTCCTTTCACCAAAGAATAGTCTCAAATTTTCTTATTAGACAAGTAGAATTAAAACCAAAAAACAAATATATGGTTATAACTTCAGAGCCAGATTTCGCACTAAAAAGCTATCTATTTTATAGTAATCAATATCAACCCGATGTCTACGACAATATCGCCAATCAATACCGACAAGGTAGAGAGACTTTAAATTTTAAAAATATTACCTTCACCAAAAACATTAATAGTATCGACGCAGACGACATTGATACCATTTCAATAATCGAGAACAAATACTACTCACAGATACCACCAACAAATAATCAAATATACATTAACCACATACTCTCAAAAATTAGGCTATTCAGTATATTAAACTCAACTCTCTGCCAACTAGAAAATCCAAACAAGTCAATAAAAGTCGAAAAATTAAATCTTAATCTCAATGAATTATCAAATCAAGATTTCTGTCGCAACTATCTAAGTCCTTGATATTGTATATAATAAATAATCAATGAAATTAACCAAAAAAAGCATAATTTTCATTTCAATTGCCATATTTTTTATCTCACTATTTACAAAAACATATTTAATCGACAAACTACCACCTTCATTGTTTTCTGATGAAGCCGACGCCAGTTATCAAGCACTAGTATTCAATAAGTATCAAAGCGATTATTTTGGTAACAAGTTTCCAATCCATTTCCATTCTTTCTCAGACTGGAGAACTCCACTATATATTTATTCAATCTCATTTACCAGACTTTTTACCAACAA
>DFZG01000039.1:0-2500 GCA_002382075.1 Candidatus Shapirobacteria bacterium UBA4062 | reverse complement strand
CTCTTTTATAGCACCGCCAAACTTTCAATTCTTTTCATAGGTATCTCTCTCCTCCTTATTTGGAGAAAAGAAATATTTAAGCTCAGCATTAAAAACATCTTTTTTCTATCACTCTTTACTCTCCTTTGTTTTTCGCCATTAATAATCGAAACCTTCAGAAATAGAGCTGGCTTTAGATTCTCTTACATCAGTATTTTTTCAGAACCAAACATCAGTAAGCAAGTTGACCAGCTTCGCTATCAAGATATCTATACTGACCATTTAAATGAAATTGGTGTCAGTCCATCTCTTGAATCAAAAATTTACCACAACAGAGTTACTCTTGTAGCCGATAAATTCATAAAAAACTACATCTCCTCATTTTCTACCGAGTTCCTTCTACTTAAAGGGGATTTGAATCTAAGACACGGCTTTTCCACTCACGGGTACTTTTTTCTAATTGATGCTCTTTTATTCTTCGCTGGTATTTTCTATTTTCTCAAATCTAAAAAAAACCAGTTTAAAAAAATATCTCTCTTCTTTTTCATCATTATTCTAACCGCACCCATCCCTTTTTCTCTTACCAGAGATTCCCTTTCACCTCATGCCACCAGATTAATCTTAATGGCCCCTAGTGCCCTATTTTTTGTTGCCATAGGCATCAATCACCTCCTACAATCCTCTAAAAAAATCATCTACACAAATCTTTTTATCACCATAATCCTTGCCACTTACACCCTCTCCTTTCATAACTTCTTCCATCAATATCGTTATCACTATCCACAAACATCCGCAATGGACTGGCACACAGGCATCAAACAAGTAGTTATTGAGTCCTTGTCCTACAAAACCGCTGACAAAATATTCTACTCCAGCAAATATGAACCAATGCTACCTTTTTTCTTAATTTACAAACCATACCTTCCAAAAGATACTCCCATAAGCAACCACATTCAACACACTGACGTAAACAACTTTGTTGGTACAAATATCGACAATAAATATTTCTTTGGAGAAATCAAATGGTCTCAAATAGACCAGAACTCAACAGAATTCAATAATAGTCTATTCGTAATCCCAAAATCAGAATACCTGTCTGTTCCTAACAAAGAGTCATTTAAAATAATTAATGAAATACAAAAAAACTATATCAATCAAGAAGAATTTCAAATTCTAAAACTTAACAATGGTCAATAAATTTAAATACTTTCTACCAATTATTATTGTCATTGTTATTTCCCTTCTTTCTACCCACCGCCTCTTCCAACCCGGCTACTTATCTATGCAAGATGATATGCATGTTTTTCGTCTCCAACAACTAGACAAATGTTTCCAAGATAAACAAATTCCTTGTCGTTACGTCCCTGATGCCGGCATTGGCTATGGCTACCCACTCTTTAATTTCTACTCTCCGGCTCCTTACTACCTAGCCCAATTTTTTCATACTATTGGCTTTAGTTTTATTGATAGCATCAAAGCTACTTTCACTTCCATTCATCTTTTGGCCGGAGTTGGTATGTTTCTCTTCGCCTCTCTTTTTTGGGGAACCAAAGGCGCAATTCTCTCATCTATCTTTTTTATCTTTGCCCCCTATCGAGCCCTAGATTCTTTTGTCCGTGGCGCTATCGCCGAACTAATGGCACTCAGTCTTCTCCCCTGGGCTTTCTGGTCAATAACGAATTACCTCAAAAAATATTCACGCAAGCATCTTTTGTCTTCTACTCTTATCCTATCTCTTCTCTTCCTTTCCCACAACCTACTTGCCTTAGTCTCCCTACTCATCCTCTTACCTTATATAACCATAATAATTTTAAACAAAAAAATTACCCTAAAAAAATTCCTTTATAAAGCCATCCTTTCTTTATTACCTATTTTGTTTTCTCTAGGAATTTCTTCCTTTTTTCTCCTTCCCGCACTATTAGAAAAAAATCTTGTAAATACTCACACTATGACCCAGGGTTACTTTTACTATGTTAACCACTTTGCCACCCTAAAACAGCTTTTCTTCTCTCACGACTGGGGTTTTGGCGCTTCCCTTTGGGGACCTATTGACGACATGTCATTTCAAGTAGGCTATCTACACTGGTTACTTCCACTTATCATCTTTACTTACCTAGCCTTTAAACATAAAAATAAAGACAAAAACATAATCAAACTTAGAAAATACTATCTTTTTTTCTTTATATTAGCTATTTTTTCACTTTTTCTTACACATAACAAATCGACCTTTATCTGGACCAATCTGCCATTCATGGCCTACTTCCAATTTCCTTGGCGCTTCCTAGCCATTGCCACCTTCACTCTCTCCTTTTTATCTGGAACACTTATCACCCTCCTCCCTAAATGGAAAATCCCAACACTAATAATAATATCAATATCAGTTATTCTATTAAATTTTAATTACTTTAAAGAAGATATCTGGTTCCCCAATATGACCGACAACATAAAACTTTCCCCTGAAAATATTATTGCTCAAAGCGGAGCCGGTCTTAAGGACTACTGGCCCAAATACGGCACCAAC
>DFZG01000026.1:1347-10020 GCA_002382075.1 Candidatus Shapirobacteria bacterium UBA4062 | reverse complement strand
GCGGGGCGAATCCTCACGGGCCTGCCAATTTAAAGTTAATTTTGTATCCTAAACTTTGTTAACATATGGTTAGTGAACAAAAAAGTATTGTTTCTCGCTGTAATATTTGTAATTCTATCAGGAATGTATTTATTGGTATCTCTGGGAGTAGTTGGTAAAGTCTATAGTACAGTTTATGGCATTGAAGCTGGATGTTTTGACAGTTGTCGTGGTCTAAGAATAACTCTTGGGTGTAGCGAAAAATATGGAATTACAAGGTGTGAATATAGGTGTATTGGTATTTACAAAAATTCTTGTAGTAGATAGAAGAAAGAATAGGATATAATCGGCTAGGATGGCAAAAAAGCAAGCGGAAATAACCAGACCAAGTATGTTTGATGAGTGTGAGGATTGTGAGGTAGTGACCAAGAATATTTGGAACTTAAGTTGCGGTATCGGTTTACCGATTGGGGAACAGACTTCGCCAGGTGATAGTCTAAAGATAAAATTTATTGGGGCAAAGAAAATTATAATTGATTGTCGTGAAAATATCGGAGATGAGAGTGGAATAGGGATGAAACTTGAGGCAATAATCACGATGGTATTAAGAAGTGGAAAAGTGATCGATTTTGAAAGCAAGACAGTGCTTCCTGAATACGAACTAGTGGAGTGTCCCCATTTTAGAAATTTGACAGAAAATGGTAAATAAAATTGTTTGTTTAACGGGACTTTGCGGTAGTGGTAAAAGTGTGGCAGGAGAATATTTTACTAAAAAAGGCTATCAATATGTCAGGTTTGGAGACTTGACGATGGATATTTTAAAAGAGAGGGAAATGGAGGTAAATGAAGTAAATGAACGGATGATTAGGGAAGAATTGAGACAAAAACATGGGATGGCAGCTTTTGCTCTGTTGAATTTGGAAAAATTTGAAAATTTTTTGAAAAAGGGAGGGGTAATAGCCGATGGGTTGTATTCGTTTGAAGAGTATAAAGTGATGAAAAAACATTTTGGAGAAAAAATGGTGGTGATAACTATTTATGCCCCGCCTCAATTAAGATACCAGAGACTGAAAAATAGAAAAGTGAGGCCTTTGAGTGCAGCTGATGCAGAATCGAGGGATTATGCGGAGTTGGAGAAGTTAAATAAGGGAGGAACAATCGCCATGGCTGATTTTACGGTGATTAATAATAAAGATGTTAATTATTTATTTAAACAGTTAGATGAAATCAAAGTCGAAATTGAAAAATAGTTACAAACGTCCTAGTTGGGATGATTATTTTTTGGATTTGGCGGATGCGGTGAGTAAAAGAGCGACTTGTGATCGAGGAAGGAGTGGATGCGTAATTGTAAGAGACAAAAGAATGTTGGTGGCGGGTTATGTAGGTTCACCTTCAGGCCTGAAACATTGTGATGAAGTGGGGCATCAGATGAAAAAAATGGTCCACGAGGATGGTCATGTGACTGAACATTGTGTTAGAACGGTTCACGCTGAACAGAATGCGATTTGCCAGGCGGCAAAATTAGGAGTGTCGGTGGATAAATCAACTTTGTATTGTCGGATGACTCCGTGTCGGGTGTGTGCCATGTTGATAATTAATTGTGGAATTGAAAGGGTGGTTTGCGAGAGAAAATATCGGGCGGGTGAAGAATCAGAAGAAATGTTTGAAAAAGCCGGGATAAAATTGGAATTTAAACACAACGAAGTTCAGAGATACGAAGAAGAATTGAAATAAAATTATTTGCCGCCGCGATTTTGGGTGCGGAAGGCACCAATTTGTTTGCTGGAAAAATTGGGGCGGCGGAATTGATTTTGGTTTAATTTTACAGGCGGAACAAATTTAGGGCGAAAAGGTAACTCTGGTTTTTCGGGTTTTTTAGGAGTGTCGGTCATGGTTTTATTATACTACAGGTTCAAAAAAGTGACTTGGTTTAGGCTTTTTTGACCGGAAAGGAGAAGAAGAAGGCGATCAAGACCGAGACCGCAACCGGAAGAAGGGGGGATTTGGGTACTAATTTTGGCAAAATGGGAGTCGATTTTGGGTAGAGGTAGATTTTGGGAGAGGCGGTATTGTTTTTCTTTTAAAAATGAATTGGAAATGTCGGCGGAATCACGATTTTCGGTGCAACCATTGGCAATTTCGATGCCGTTTAGGTAAAGCTCAAATCGTTGGGAAAGATGGGGATTTTGAGGATTTTTTTGAGCTAAGGGAGACATAAAAGCGGGGTAGTCGGTGATGAAAAGATAAGGGTGTTGGGTGAGACGAGGTCCGATTTGGTTTAAAAAGATTTGGTTAAGGTCAGGTTCATTTTGAGGAAGGGAGGTGTGGGTATAGAGAGAAAATAATTTGGAGAGAGAGATTGTTTCGGGTTTGTGAGGAAAAGGGAAATTGAATTTTTTAAAGACAAAAGAGAGATAATTTTGAAGTTGGGAAATTGTCTGAGTATAGTCGGTGTTGGGGGTATACCACTCGAGCATGGTAAATTCGGGCTGGTGGTGAGGGGAGGCGGATTCTAGATTGCGAAATGATTTACTGATACTAAAAATAGGTTTTTTGAGAGTGGAAAAGGCAGTTTTTAGAGCAGATTCGGGAGAAGTTGATAAATAAAGAATGCCCTGAGATTGGGACCATTTGGTAGTAAGTGGGTAGATATTTGGTTCAAGGGGAAGGGACTTTTGCAAAACAGGGGTATCGATTTCCAAAAAATCGTTTTGCCAAAAATATTGACGGGTGTTTTTTAGTAATTGGTGACGAAGATTAATAATATTAGGGGTCATGATTGGATTAATTTTACAACTGATTGGCAGGAGGTGGCTTTCAGTTCTTTTTTGTAACCACAAAGATAGTTGGGGGCGCAACAACCAAGACAAACTTGATTCGGTACCCGAATTTTTCCGTGCTCACGCGCTGGCGCTTCGCTGGCATGATTGCGCGCGGAAAAATTGGATACCTTACTACTTAAAAATTGTTTGTCTGATAGATGGCTATTTTGGCAGGGATCGAGTGATTTGACAAAATTGGCGACTATTTTTTTGATTGGGTCGGAGATTTTGGCTAAAGGATAAGGGGATTCGCAACAGCCGTAAATTTTACCGTTGCTTTGGAGAGCCAGCTGGAAACAACCAAATTGAGGATTGGGATAGGAAGGATAATTTTTTTTGATATCCAAAGTCTGAGCGGTATTGAGGGAAAAAAGACGGTCAGTCAGATAGGTTTTGGATAGGCCGAAAAGATCAAAACTATCTTTGTAGGGATAAGATTCTTTGGTGATCAAAAAAAATATTTCAACAGGAAAGCCTAATTTTAGGGCGTGGGCGACAAATTTTTTTGATTTGGCAAAATTGCCTTTGCCTCGGTTGGCGTCATGAATTTTTTGCGGACCATCAAAAGAGACAATTAACTGACAGTTTCTTGGATCTTTAATTTTTGACAATTTATCGATAGTGCCGTTGGTGATGATGGAGATAAAAATGCCTTTAGAAATTAGGTTGTTGACGAGACGGGGGAAGTTTTTGAGAGTAAAAACTTCGCCGCCGCAAAAAAGGATAGATTTAATTTTAAAATCTTCGACATAATTTTTTTTCTCCGGCGAGTCTGTTACCAGGCTCAATGTCGAAAAAAAATCACGTCCTCGAATTTTTAGATAATTATTATATCGGGAGACGAAGTTGAGAATTTGTTGGTTGCTGAGTATATTTTTGGTTTTTTGGGTGTAGCAATGGCGGCAATTGAGATTGCAAAGTTCAAGCGGAGAAATGTAAATATTCTCGAGAGCGGAAACTAATTTGGCAGAAGAAATCATGGCGAATTATTTGAGTTTTTGAGACTCTTTGTGTTCGGTTCGGGTACGGCACCAGCGACAATATTTGACAAATTTTAGTTTGTCGGGAGTATTGGTTTTATTTTTTTCAGTTAAATAGTTTTGGGCGCCACATTTACTACAAAGCAGGGCGATTAAAATTCGAGGTGTTTTTTTAGATTTAGCCATGGAGGTATTATAACCTTAAGAGGGGGAAAAATACAATTAGTCCAAAAGACCCTGATCAAAGATAGTTTTGGCTAGAGTGTCGCAGAAAAACTGCGATCCTAAGGTGGATGGATGAAGATGGTCTTTATCGTTGATGAGTTGGGATAAACCTTCATTTTTAGAATTAAGTGAAGGAGTAAAAGCATCGGCAAGAGGGAATTTTTGGGAAGTGGCAAAGTTGATAAGATTTTTTTGATATAGTTTGATGGTTTTGGTTTTTTCAATTTTTTCCATGGCGGTATAGGTAGTGCCGGAACCGACGGCGAAACTGGAAGATTGCGGGGCAATGGTAGAAGCGAGGATAATTTTGGTTTTGGGTAAATTGGTCTTGATTTCAGTGGTGATGGCGCCAAGGGCCAGCCATTGGCGGTCAAAGCCGTCTTGAGTGTTGCCAAAATTGTTGTAGGCGAAAGACTCGATGACAATAATGTCGGGTTTGAGGGATAAAAGTGAGGGGTGAACGGTGTCTAAGTAGCGATAATTGTTTCTGAGGCGGTAAAGAGCGTATTCCAAATCGCTGGCGCCGACGCCATAGTTGATAATATTAAACTTTTTTTGAGGGAAGTATTGAGAAAGAGATGTTTCGAGATCGGGGATACCGGCACCAAGGCTGTCGATCATGGAATCGCCGAGGACAGCGATGGTGATAATTTGACCGTCACCGCCAATATTTTTAGGTTTAGTGGGTCCCGCCGCGGCGGGATAAATCGGTGATGGTTTGGCGGTGGGTCCCGCCGTGGCGGGATTAACAGGTGAAGTGAGGGGTGAGGATTGAGTGCCCAAAACCTGGCCTGGGGAAACATTGGTTGTAGATGGAGAGAGAGGAGTTTTGTAGGCAGAGATTAGCTGGTAAAATAGCGGTATTGTTTGATTTTCAGCAGCAGAGACCGGAGATGGGAAAAAGAGGAAGAGAAATATAAATAATGACCAGAACATTTAAAAATTATAGCTTATCGGGGGAGTATTTTGCTTGATATCTTTCAGTTAGAGAATAGCAGCAGCCACAGAAAAATTGTTTGTAAAAACCGGAGGTTTTTAGATTCCGGATAACTTTTTGGGGTTGGTAAAAAGTAAGTTGATATTTTTCGGAAATAGTTTGGGCGATTTTTATGATTTTGGCTTGATCTTGGTAGTGAGAAGTGAGGAGGGTGGATGAAAAATGAGTAAAGCCGTTTTTTTGGGCAAAGAGAGCAGAGTTGGAAAGGCGAAGTTGCCAGCAGTGGGGGCAACTGTTTTTGGGGGATTTAACAACTCCAAAATAGTCGGAGGGTTTCCAGTCGGGAACAACTAGTTTGACTTTATTCTCTTGGCAAATTTTTTTGATGGCAGCCAGGCGGGTTTGATATTCGCTTCGGGGGTGAATATTGGGATTGTAGTAATAAACGGCGAAATTTTGAGGACTGATGTCGGGGGTGGAGGCGATGAATTTAAGAGTGCAGTCGGCGCAGCAGGCGTGAAGAAGAAGTTTCATGGCTATATTTTACATTTTTTTGAGGTATAATCGAAAAAATATAAAAAATGGAAAAAGAAGCAGGATATTTGGTGGTAATTACGGGAGCATCTGGCGCGGGCAAAGATGAAGTGACGAAGAAAATGTGTCAGATAAATTCAAAGAGAAGAAGAATTGTAACTTATACTAATCGACTAAAAAGAGATATTGAGGTTGACGGGGTGGATTATAATTTTGTAACCACCACTGATTTTGAAACGATGATTAAAGAGGGAAGTTTGGCGGAGCATGTGCCTTATCGGACAGATGAAGATGGTAATACTGAGTGGAAAGGAACATCGAGGAAGGATTTGGAAAATGTGCTTGAGGGAGAAGAGGTGATTTGGAGAATTGATCCGACCAGGGCGGCGGAGGCGAAGGTTTTTTTGAAAAATAAATTGGGAGAAATTGGAGAGAAGGTGGCAAGAAGAACTTTGGTGGTGTATGTGGGGGTGGAAAATTTGGCGGTTTTGAAAAGAAGACAGAAAAAACGGGAGGGGGATAAGTTTAGTAAAGAGGGGTTTGTAAAAAATTTAAGAAATGATTGGAATAATTGGTTAAATTTAGGTGATAAATATGATTTAGTGGTGATAAATCGGGACGGGGAATTGGATAAAACAGTAGAAGAGATTGAGAGGGAAATTGGAAAAATATAATATTCTGCTACAATTATAGTAGATGAAAACTACAATAGTGGTTGCTGGGGTAGCGATATTAGTTTTTTTGGTAGCGATTGGTTTGAGAAGCCAGCGAGGAGAAATGGATGATAAATTATTTTTGGTTGAAAATGAGTCTGAGGTGGTGGAATTTGAATTAAGGGCGAGTAATTATAAATATGATTTGAGTGAATTAAGAGTAAAGGCGGGTGACAGAGTAAAAATTAATTTAATAAATGCAGGAGGTGAGCATGACTTGGTGATTGATGAATTGGGAGTGAAAAGTAAAATTTTACAAGATAATGAATCCGAAGTAATTGAATTTGTGACTAACGAAAAGGGGGTCTTTGAATATTATTGTTCGGTGGGTCAACACCGACAAATGGGAATGGTGGGAAATTTGATTGTGGAATAAGGGAAAATCGTGTGTTTTATGACTGGTTATTTGGATAGATATCTTTGAATTATTGCGATAACTTTTTTTTCGTTATTTCCTTCTCGGTAAGTAAGATATTTTAAAAACACTGATGGTGATTTTTTGTAGATTTTTTCCAGAACAATTTCTAAAATTGTTTGAGTTGAAATAGTTTTCTGCTTGCGTAACATAATTTCTATTTCAACCTCTTGGATTATTTGTTCTGCAAAGTTGGCGGTTTGACCACGATCAGCATTTTTGGTTTCACTAGCCGGATGATAGATACTGACGAATAATTTAGCCCGGTTATAACGTTGAATCTTGCCGTTTTTTTTGATGACCTTTAAATAAGACAGGTTAATGTTTTCGTAGGTTGTAAACGATTCTTTGCAAGATAGACATTTTCGTCGTCGCCAGATTTGAGTGTTTTTTACTGTGGGTCGAGAATTAGTTACAAACAATTGATTGCTTTGACAGAATGGACATTGCATATCTATATGTTGACATATATCTTTATTATTATAAAGTTGTTAGTTTTCTTTTGTGTTAAAAAATTTAAGTTTATATTTTGTTATGTGTTTACATGTTGTTATATCAACTGGTTGTTATAACACTTATTATTTGATTAATAAAATTAAGACAAATAATGATTTCAAAAGAGATAGAAAAATATATCCAAGATGAGATTCAGTTGATAGAACCGATGGAGGTTAGTAGTGATAATTTATTGGCAAATGCAGTAGAGACGGTGGCAAAAACATCAAGAATGAACATGGTTTGGCGGTATGGAAAGATATCCCATTATGAACCGGCCAACGGAGATCCTTATCAAAGATCGCGCCATATTATTTATGCCCCGCTGACTATTTATTGGTCGGTTAGACAGGGTAAATGGGTTGAACCAAACAAGTTTTACCCAGGTATCAAGGTGTCTTGTCGGCAGGAGGGAGAAGATGAAACAATATTGACAATGATGAAATATTTAGTTTTAAGGGGTCTTTTAGATAACGGGGTTATTCCTGAAAAAATAATTAGTCTTCCTCGAGGGTTTACACGGGTTGACTTAAGTAAAATAACAGGGGTAAAACAGGAATTAATTTGTTATCCAGGCGAACTGGACGAATTTATCTGTAGATAGGAGCCCAGGGTGGAATTCGGATCCACGACCTGTCCGAAAGCTTTCGGACTGCTCTACCAGTTGATGGTATTTTTATCTGACAAAAACAGTTTTCCTTTATCGATAATTATTTCTAACAACTGGCGGTTTTTGAGTTGCTTAAGCTTTGTTTCAATTTGTTTAGCTAATTTTACGGTTTCAAATTTCTGTTTAAATACTAATTCCAAAGGTTGCAATCTTTTGGTAGTCAAACAACCTCTTCCCGAACTATGTTCAACTAATCTTCTTTCCAAATCATTAGTACTTCCGATATAAAATCGATTGTTTCTTAAGGATTTTAGGATATAAACATAGCCTGGCATTGATGACATTGAGCCCGGAAAGAAACTCGAATTCTTGACCTTCCCCTTACCAAGGGGATGCTCTACCAACTGAGCTATCCGGGCTGATTGTTAAAGATAGACTCTACCTCAGCCAAAGGCTGATCGGCCTGTGGCCGAAACTGAGCTATCCGGGCAGATTGTTAAAGATAGACTCTACCTCAGCCAAAGGCTGATCGGCCTGTGGCCGAAACTGAGCTACCTGGGCAATACTTTGATATTTTACCAAATAAAACAGAAAAGAAATCATTAAAGAGGTGAATTGGGCTGGAAAAATGTTAAAATAACAGGCTTTGTAGGAGAGGTGCTCCGAATGGTAAGGAACTTGTTTTGAAAACAAGCGCCAGTAATGGCATGCAGGTTCGACTCCTGTCCTCTCCGCCTACGTTCGCTGGAGCACGCTTTGGGCGGACAAAGTCCGCGGAATATTATGAAAAGTAAAAAAGTATTAGTAAACGACTTGATGCAAAAGGGATATGTGTATGAATTATCAGAACCTATGGGAAAGAATTTTGCGGCTGATTTTAAGCCGGAGTTGACACCAAAACAGATGTTGGAATTGGGGGTATTTGGGGGAAAATATATGACTGATTGTGGCGAGGAATTTCCA
>DFZG01000026.1:0-1209 GCA_002382075.1 Candidatus Shapirobacteria bacterium UBA4062 | reverse complement strand
TCAACTTTGGCTTATAGCTTAATGGGGCATCCTAAATATGAGGTGGAAAAAGGGGAAATGAAGATTGATAGTAAAAAAATTAATGAAATGAGTCCGGATGAGAGAGCTCAGTTAGGATTGTATTTGGCAAATCAGTATCCAATGGCAATTGAGGGTTTAATTTCGGTAAGGTTTTTGTGGCAGCTTTACAAAAAGAGAAATACAGACAAAAAAATTAGCGGAATAGTGGAGTTTCGAAAATGGTTGATGGTTGAGGCGGAAAAATTGGGTTTGAATCCGGAACTTTTAAAAAGAGGTTTAAATGATGGTTTTTCTGGTGGAGAAAAGAAAAAAATGGAGATACTGCAGTTGCTGGTATTTGGTCCGAAGTATGTAATTTTGGACGAAATTGATTCGGGTTTGGATATTGATGCTTTAAAAAAAATCGCAACAACTATGGAGCAGGTGGCTAAAAAAATGAAGGTGGGAGTACTGGTAATAACCCACTACAACCGAATTTTGAAATATTTAAAAGCGGATAAAGTGGTGGTTTTTGAAAATGGAAAAGTGACTCGAAGAGGTGGGGCCAGTTTGGCAAAGGAAGTGGAAAATAAGGGTTATTTACCAGAAAATAATGAGTAAGTTTGTAGCCAAAAAGACTCAGGAAGCGACCGAGGTCAGAAAAGTGATTGGGGATTATAAATATGGTTTTTCGATGCCGGAAAATAATGTGTTTAAGGCAAAAAAGGGCTTGAGTTTGAAGATAGTCGAAGAAATTTCTGGGATGAAAGATGAACCGGAATGGATGAGGGATTTTAGAAAAAATTCACTAAAAATTTTTGAAAGCAAGCCGATGCCAACTTGGGGAGCCGATTTGAGTAAAATTAATTTTGATGATATTTATTATTACGTAAAACCTTCCGGGGGTGAGGTGGACTCATGGGACAAAGTGCCCAAAGATATTAAAGAGACTTATGACAGACTGGGAATTCCAGAGGCGGAAAAAGAACATTTGGGGGGAATCAAGGCACAATATGAATCAGAAGTAGTGTATGGATCGCTTCTGGATAAACTTAAAAAGCAGGGAATTGTGTTTATGGGGATGGATGAGGCCTTGAAAGAATATCCGGAGCTAGTGAAAGAGTATTTTGGAAAATTAATTCCACCAACCGATAATAAATTTGCGGCATTGAATAGTGCGGTTTGGTCTGGAGGATCGTTTATTTATGT
>DFZG01000017.1 GCA_002382075.1 Candidatus Shapirobacteria bacterium UBA4062 | reverse complement strand
AAAATATCCACCTTGACCAAGACGGCAACTGGTTGGCTCAATATCTGATTCCTGCCAATCAAACCATTAAAGTTTTTGCCTTCGGTCAGGCAAAAATATTTCCTCAGTCCTCAAAACCGGAAACTATCCAGCCTGAGCTTTTTACCAAAAGCCAAACTTACTGGCCGGTCACCGATTCTCTTATTCAAAAAATCTCCCAAAACCTTAACACTCCCAAACAAATATACGACTACGTCATCAACACTTTGTCCTATGATTACGATAATTTTTCCAGCGCTACTCGCCAAGGCGCCCTTATCGCCCTCCAAAACCCGACCAATGCTGTTTGCACCGAATTTACTGATTTATTTGTTACCCTAGCCCGCGCCAAAGGTATTCCTGCCAGAGAAATCGAGGGTTACGCTTACACCAACAATACCAAGCTTAAACCCATCAACGTCGATACCGATATTCTTCACGCCTGGCCCCAATACTATGATTTTGCAACAGAGTCTTGGAAATCCATCGACCCCACTTGGGAAAAAACCACCAACGGTATCGATTATTTTAATGATCTCGATCTAAACCATCTCACTTTTGTCATTCATGGCCTCGACAGTCAGTATCCCTCGCCTCCTGGCTCTTACAAAAACAATCAACATATCAAAACAGTTGTCGTCGATTTTGCCAAAACCGAACTTGAATATGAATATCAACCCCCAACCATCAAATTCGTCAATGACCATCCGTTTCATTCCTCAAAACTAAAGGTTTTCAATCTTAATCCTCATTCTTTGGACAACATCCAAATCACCAGTTCTCAAATCTCCCTAGATCAAACAATCTCCCAAATTCCTCCGTATAGTTACCAAGAAATTAAAATATCCCAAATTCCTATTCCCCAAATTTTTCTCCCTCAAAATCAAAAAATTAAATTCGAAATTCAATATAACAATCTGACTCAACCAATAATTATCAATCAAAAATATCCACCTTATTTTCTTTACCTAATCACTCTTCTCTCCCTGACTATCATTATCCTCTGTTTTGTCGGTATAATAGTAACAACTCATAAAAAAAATGATCAGAAAAATATTTAAACTTACTCTCTTAACCACCTTCGCCATTATTGTTCACAACTATTTATGGCACAACCTCTATTTCTCCACCATCGATATTCTATTAAAAACTGCTTTAATTTTGGCACTATTTCAAATAATACTCAAACCAATTCTCAAAATTCTTCTTCTGCCGATTAATCTAATCACCCTCGGTTTTATTGGTATGGTTGTCGACACTCTGGGTCTTTATATCGCTGTCTACTTTTTAAACGGATTTTTAGTCAATAACTTTTTTATTCCGGCAATTTCCTGGCAAGGGATAGTCATTCCTCAGATTTTACTCAACAACTTCTTTGCATATTTAGCCACCTCTTTTAGTCTTCGCATTATAATATACTTGTTCAATATCATTCTTTATAAAAATCCAAAAATATGAACACCGGACTAACTATTATCCAAATTATTCTCTCCCTACTCTTAATTGTCTTGATTTTTCTTCAATCTAGCGGTCAGGACAATTCCCGTGGCAACATCATGACCACCATTAAGTTTGAAAAAAGAGGCTGGGAAAAAACCATGTTTATTTTTACTATAATAGTCTTAGCCCTATTTCTTATTTCATCAATTATTCAAACCCTGATATAGACCTTGATCAATAAAATCAAATTTAAACTGGAATTGTTTTTTTTGTTTGTCAAAAAAAACCTGTTGTTCATCATTTTGGGAATAATATTTGGTATTTTTGTCAATATTTTTCGGGATCAGGTTTTAGCCATATATTCAAACCTAACCCAAACTACCCACTATATCGGAGTTGAAGGTCTTTATACCAGCAAAAATCTACCTTACTCCATAAACCAATTAATTACCTACGGTATTACCACCCATACTCAAAACAATAAAGCCGATATCTCTCCTATTATCAATTCTTTAGACATTCAAAACGACAACAAAGATTACCTTTTCACTTTAAAAGATAACCTTTATTGGCACAATAACCGCCGACTTGAAGCCAAAGATATCGATTTAGAAATTGAAGGTATCGAAATTACACCAATTTCCTCAAACCAATTCAAAATTAGTCTCCAAAAACCTTTTTCCCCTATCCTCTCTACTTTAAGTCAACCTCTTTACCTTAAAAATCTTGTCGGCCTTGGACCTTACAAAGTTAAAAGCATCAAGTATCAAGATAGTTTTATCGACTTTTTAAAACTTGAGCCAAAAGACTCCCAACTTCAAAAAATTACTTACAAATTCTACCAAAATGAAAAGGATTTAATTTCCGCCTTTAAGCTGGGAGAGGTTGATGAAATTGAAATCAGTTATTTACCTCAAGACATCAGCACCTGGCCCGATATTTCCATAAACCAAACTATCGATACCACCTCAAAATACATTGCCATATTTCTCAACACTCAAAAACTCGAAAGTAAACAATTACGTCAATCACTAGCCTATGCAACTCCCAAAACAAAAAACAAAAACGAGCGTTGTATTTCTCCCGTCTCCGCTAATTCCTGGGCTTATAACCCTTCCGTCAAAGAATATAATTTTTCTGCATCACACGCCAAAGAATTAATCAAAGACAATCAAATTGAAGAAATTAGTTTAACCGTCATCGATCGCCGCCTTTTACCCACCGCAGAAGTCATTAAAAAGTCCTGGGAAGATGTTTTGGATATTAAAGTAAAAATTAGCGTCTCGCCACAAGTTAATCCAAATTTTGACGCTGTCTTAGCTTTTGGCGGTATTCCCAGAGACCCTGATCAGTATTATTTTTGGCACTCAACCCAAACCGCCACAAATATCACCAAATTAAACAACTCCCGTATCGACAAATTATTAGAGGAAGGCCGACAAACTTTTGACCCACAAGAAAGAAAAAGGATCTATTTTGATTTCCAAAGATATTTACTTGAAGAATCACCGGCAATTTTTATTTCCTATCCAACTTATTACAATATTTCCCGAAAATAAACTATGACTCCTCAAAAACCAATTGGCACCACCGGCTTAATTCTTCTTTTTATCTTTTTTTCTTCACTCGGCTATTTAGCCTATCTTTCATACCAAAGCATCGAATTTGATATTTTAGATCGTCTTGAAGCCCAGCCCTTGGTTCTGCCTACTCCATTACCCACACCCGAATCAACTCCCTCCGCCAATCCACAAACAGTCAATAATTAACTCACGCTATTCTTCTTCCTTTTTTCTTTCTAAAGCCAGTTTTATAATCTTTTCCAGTAATCCCTGATATGTACCACCAGTTTTCCTCCATGCCATTGGGAAATATGATGTCGTCGATACTTCGGGAGGAATCAATCCAGGAGGAGTATTAACATCCAAAACAAACGGGTTTCCCTCTCCATCAAGACGGATATCAATTCTGGCAATATCTTTTATATTCAAAACATTCCAGGTTCTTAAGCAAATTTCCCCCAGTTTCTTTTTTAAAGAAGCTGGCATCTCTGCCGGACAGACCAAATGATTATTTTCAGATTCTTCTTCAAAAATCCATTTAACTTCCAACGAATCCAGATGCTTATAGCCTTTAGGTAATTTAGAATAATCCGGTTCGATTACCGACAACATTTTGGGTGGATTACCAATAATCGGTATAGAATATTCCTTACCTTCCAAAAAAGGCTCCACCAAAACCGGCTGTTTAAATATTTTATAAACGTTATTAATCTGTTTTTTAAGAGACAACTCATCATAAACCACACTTTCATCAGTAATTCCTGCCGACGAACCCTGAGCCATCGGTTTCACTATCACCGGAAATTTCAAAACATCATGATTTCTAATTTTTTCTTGAAAATATATATTGAATGGCAAAGTTGGCACGTCGTTATACTTCAAAAAATATTTCATTTTCCATTTATTCAAAACCATCGCCTGAGTTAAAGGTTCAGATCCGGTATAAGCAATTCCCAACATCTCTAATATCGCCGGTAGATGGGCATATTTATCCCTTCCCCTAATCCCAAAAGCATAATTAAAACACAAATCTATCTCATCCTTTAGTTCAAACAGTTTAAAATAAGCCTTTTCGTCCGCTTCTATCGGAACAACATTTTTCACAATTTTTCTTAGATACTTTATCATCCAATCAATCGTCTCCTGATCATCAAAGTCTGCCTCAAGCATTGATTGTGAATTGTTTGGATCAGGATAAAAATGTCTGACGTTATACAAAAATGCCAGGGTAATGTTTATCATGATAAAAAACAGTCTATAAGTTTTTTACTATTTTGCAATAATAAATTATCAAACACTATATCTTACAACTTAAGTCAGCTTCATCTAGCAGCTTAGTTAATTCAATTTTTGCCATACATATCACCTTATCTCCTCCGCCATAATACACATACAAAATACCCTCCACTAAAACCGCCCCGCAAGGGAAAACCACATTAGGCACATCACCATACATTTCCCAAGGATCTGTAGGCTCCAAAATTGGATATAAACATCGATGAATTACTTGCCGGGGTTCAATTTCTTCTAAAATCATAAATCCGACCCGATATTGACTATCCACCGAACTTACTCCGTGGTACAAAAGCAACCACCCCACTTCAGTTTTAATTGGTGGCGCCGCAATTCCAATTTTTCGGCTATCCCAAAATCTTTCCCGAGGAGTAATTGATGACTCCTTTTCCAACCACATTTCATCTGTAAAATCTAAATTATCCACATAATCTATCGCAATATCTTCACCGTGAACCCGGTGAAAAATAACATACTGTGAACACGTTTTTGCTGGTAATAAACACGTATTTTTGTCATCCACTCCCGGAGGCGACACTAATTTTGGCTCAGACCAGTTCCATTTTTTTGCCAGAAAATCCTTTACTTTTATGGTGCTCATTGCCACTCGGGGAGGATTAACTCCATCGTAAGCAGTATAAAACATATGATATGTGTCACCAATTTTCGTAATTCTTGGGTCTTCGCAACCAGACAACCCTCCTGAAGTTTTTTTCTGCTCAAAATCAGCTCTGGGTACATAAATTGGATCTGGAAAAGTTTTAAAATTAGTTCCATCTTTGCTTTCAGCCAACCCCAAACTTGAAGTATTATCTGCAGATAGCGCCCGATAAACTAAATAAAATTTACCCTCTTCATATACCGCTGCTGGATTAAAAACTGCTTTCGACTGCCAATAGCTTTCCGGGTCAGGTTCTAAAATCGGGTTGTTAGGACTTTTTTCCAGTTTTGGCGGAAAAAATGTTGGTCGACTACTTAAACTTTTTAACACACAGGAATAGTTCATCTCCGAAACAGTACAAAAATTATCAGCTGAACCAAAATAAATTTTTAAAATATCTTTTTCCAACAAAACCCCCGACGGAAAAATAACGTTTTCAACCAAACCGTCTTTTCCAAAACCAGGTTCCGGCTTAAGTAACGGATAAGCCGTTCTTTTCAAAATCTTTTGCGGATTATTTTTATCCAAAATTACTGCCTCCACCCCAAACAAACGTTTTTCCGGCGAAGTATACATTTGAATATGAGAATAAACCAATAACCAACCTTCATCTGTCAAAATTGGCGGTGCTCCTACCTCCACCTGATCGGTATTNNTTAAAATTTGTCGCTCGGGCCAGGGCAATCCTTGATGGTGGTCTATCTGAATCTACTGTCAAGGCAATTGTGTATTTACCATCAATTTTTTCCGGGAAAAGTGTGGCTGCCTTTGCATTAAAAGGCGTTACCAACTGTTTAAAATCAATTGTTTTCAAATCTTTTGTTGTCGCCAGGGCAATTTTTATACTTTCAGAATTTGGTGGAAAAGCTGACAAAGCTGTGTAAAATATAAAAAAAGTATCGCCAATTTTAGTCACCCTTGGATCCTCACATCCAAAAAGCTCCCAGTCAAATTCCGGCCAAATCAAAGTTCTTCGATTAGTAAAATCATTAATTCCATCCTTACTTTCGGCAATACTTATAGTCGACAAACTCAAATCGTGTCCTTGATAATTCTTTTTTTCCGACTGACTACGGTAAACAATATAAAATTTCCCATCATGCTCAATCGGGCAGGGATTAAAAACCGCCTCGGCTTCCCAAGGATTACTGGGGTCTGGTGACAAAATTATTTGTTTACTCATATTTTTTTAATTTCCACTGGATCTAATAATTTTTTTTCACCATCCAACAGGTTTTTCAAAAAGGATTCAAGGGGTGTTGTGGCTACACAAACATGAGAATCAGCCCCACCATAATAAACAAACAACATATCTTTAATAATAACAGCGCCACATGGATAAACAACTCCTGCCTTAAATCCTTGATTGTCATACCACATATCCGGTTCAATGATTGGATATGTCGAACGGCAAATCACCTGTGTCGGATCATTTAATTTTAAAAGCATCGCTCCAACTTTGTAATGACTGGCATCTTTGTCATCTACCGATTGATAAATCAGCAACCAACCTTCTTTAGTTTTAATTGGTGGTGCCGCAATTCCAATTTTTCGACTATCCCACCACAAAGGAGCACGTGGGGTAATTTTATACTGACCTTTTAAGTATTGTCCTGGCTCAAAATCCAAACTATCTACAAAATCAATCAAAATATTTGGGAAAATACGGTGAAAAATAACATACTTTCCCCCAATTTTTTCCGGCAAAATACAGGCACTTTTATCCACAATTTTTGGTGGTGAAATCAACACTGGTCTTTCCCAAAGCCATCGGTGAGCCAAAAAATCAGTCAAAGCAATTGAAGTTATCGCAATCCTGGGTGCATCCCAACCATTAAATGCCACATACGTCATGTAAATCCGGTCATCAATTCGGGTAATTCTTGGATCCTCACAACCTTCACAACCTCCACCAGACATAAATCTAGGCTCAAACTTTTTATCTTTTTGACCTTTTTCAAAAGGCATGGTTGGCACATAACAAGGATAGCTTTGCCGATAATCTACCGTTAATCCATCACTACTGCTGGCATAACCCACCACCGATCTGTAATCAAACCCCTGAGCCCGATATAGCAAATGGACCTTATCTGCCTCATAAATTGCCGCTGGGTTAAAAGTTGTAAATGATTCCCAATCGCTGTCAGACTTCGGAGAAATCAATGGATTTTTATCCGGTTTATGCAACAAATTAGATTTTTTAACCTCAATCAAATTGGTAATTTTATAATCCGGATATACAATCGCATAAATCGACTTATTCGCCAAATACCAATAAGAAATTATCTTATTTTTAACCTTAAATACATTCAAAAACTGTACTTCAAAATCCTTCCAATTTGCCGGGCTTTGCCAAATGGGTTTATGGTGCCGCCAAATAATTTGATTTTCAGAACTTAATCCCACTAAACCTACTTGAAAATCACCCGCCTGTTGATAATGGTAAAAAAGCAACTTTTCATTTTCTTTTTTATGATCAACGACACCCTCAATCGTGATACTGTTTGGGTGAATATACTCGCTTCCAGGAACCAATAGGGGACTAAACGACCCAAAATCAGGTTTACTTTCTAAAACCATTTTTTTTAATGATTTAGTTGACAAAACCGGTTTAAAATCAAATCCATCAACCGATTCATAATAAAAACTTTTCTTACCCACCTGGGCCAACATATAAACTTTTTTAGCACGATAATAGCAGGAAAATCTTTTTTCCTTGCTCTTTAGGCTAAAAATCTTATTTAAAAAATCCATCAAAATTGGAAACGGTAACTATGATTAATTGTAGCGGTAAATCTCAACTCCAACAAGTAGAACCAGTTCGATCCAAACCTGCTTATCTCCTATATCTTGAAATAATTTCCAGCCTCTTTGTTTGAAAAACCTCTTTACTTAAAAAATAGAGTGTTACGTTTTCACCTTTCGTCAAAACAACTTCATCTCCATTACAAAGCACGATCTTTTTATCAATCCCATCCAAATAAATTGTCGGTGGCGTGTTTTTACATTCACAGGCAATTTTTAACTCGTTAATTTCCACAATATCTTCCAAATATCTGTTACAAACTACTCCCAACACCGACCATAAATTACTCCCTAAAGGCAATACCGCTCCCCCAAGATTAAAATTATATCCGGTCGATCCCAAATCAGTACTCACGGATAAACCAGATCCTTTTATATCGAAATTAACAAAGGTTTTGTCAAGTGAATTCAAAATAAATTCGTGATAACCCATTATTGTCGTCCCAATTACCACCTCATTAACCGCATTCCCTAAAAATGTTCTTTTGCCCGATTTTTTAGAAAATAACTCAACTCTAATTTTTGAAGTAACTATTTCATTTAAACTCAGATTATCTTTTTTAATATCTTCAATTATTTTTGGCAAATCAACCAAATCTATTTCGTTCATTAAAAAATTCAAAGTTCCTGTGGCATAACCCAAAAATGGCACGTTCAAATTCCCGTGTGACTGAATTGCATGCAACATCGCCCCGTCACCACCTGCCACCAAAATCAAATCCGGATTTTTCTCTTTTAAAAAAAGTGGCTGATTACGCATAATATAATTATTTACTTCTTCACTTCTTTTATCTTTAGATACAATGTAAAAAGGTTTCATCTTGTTGCGGGACTAGGAATCGAACCTAGAATAGCCACTTCCAAAGAGTGGTGTCCTACCATTAGACGATCCCGCAGTATTTTTATAAACTCCATTTATCCATCCAGCTATTTTACGATTTAAATTAGTACTTCTCCTTACTCCGACCCTCATTAATCCAAAATAACAATCATTCTTTTTTGGTATTGTTTTATTTTTTTTGATATAAATTCTACTAAAATTTTTCTTATCAACATTTAAAAAATTTGCCCAATAATTAATAAAAATTAATTTTTCATTTACTCTATTTTCATGAATATACAATTCAAACCAAATATCTGAAAAATCAATGTTAAGACACTCTTTCAGCCACTTCAAATAAACTCTAATCATTTTCGGATCAGAATTCGAAAACACTACTCCATGCCCAGATCTATTTCCACTTTTCTTAGATCCTTCAGCCCAATACAATGCAATTCCAATTAAAAATAAATTATTATTATCAATCTTTCTTATTTCTTGTTCTGATTCATTTTTTATTCTGATTTCGTTCTCAATCCTTTGGCTCTTCCTCTTATTTGCTCCTCTCATCGCAGCTGCTAATTTTTTTAAGGTTAATCTTTGCTTTTGTTTTTTAGCCAAATCAACTGACCTTAGCCACAAAGACAATGTTGATTTTGAAACTTTAATCTTTTCTAAAATTTCAGAATAAGATAAACCCTTTTGACGTAATTCAATAGCCTGATTTTTAAGGTACTTTTTCATATTAAACAACCATTTATACCTACAGAATAGTATGTATATGTTCGATTGTCAATATAGTGCCGACGAGAGGACTTGAACCTCCACACCTTGCGGCATACGCACCTCAAGCGTACGTGTATACCAATTTCACCACGTCGGCAAATTTTAAAAGAACAATGTATTATATCGCGAAGAGTGGCTGTTGAGGGACTCGAACCCCCGACCGCCCCGATGTAAACGGGATGCTCTACCAACTGAGCTAAACAGCCTTCTGTCCATATTTTACCTAGATATTCACATCTTTGCTAGCGTAATTTAATTAATCGATCTCTTTGAACCAAACATTCATCAGTCAAAATACCACCTATAACAGTAATTTGGTTTTAACTTGAGGTTGACAAAAAAGTTCACTTGAATCAAAAACACCATCACCCTCTCTGTCCCATGAATATCCTATCATCCCATCTTCAAAGAGAACTCTCTGATAATACTTTCCATCACCATCTTTAGCACCTGGTAGGGACGTCAAGAGAGTGTCGAATAATACTTGAACTTCATTGTCTTCGTTCACATATTCTTCTGGAGGAAAGTGAACATAACTATTTGCATTAAATCTAATTATTCGCTCTTTAACATATTTAGTTATTGATGTATCTTTGCCTATAAGTTCTCTTACTCTCAGTGTTTTAACTCCAAGAAATTTACACAAATCTGTCATTTTTTTAATTTCTTCACTACTATCAATATAATTTCTTATTAATAGGGTATTTATTCTTAAACTAGTATTTTTTTTTATCTTTCTTAGTGAATCTTTTAGTTCTGCATTGGAAAAAGATCGACCTGTTCCGCTTAATTCACGTCTTTTCTCTTCAGAATAATGAGATAGACTAATATTTATCGACTCAACTTTCGATGCAATCCTAGCAAATTCCTCAACAAAACCTTGATCTTTAGCAAATCTATAACCATTTGTGGTTATTATAGGTTTTACGTTTAATGACTCAATAAATTGAACAATGTGAGGATAATACAGTGGCTCACCACCAAGTAGTAAGATTGTATTCACTAAGTTGGTATCTATCATTTGGTTAACTGTTTTTGCAAGGCTAATCCATTCCAAAGTTCCATTCGACTCACGCTTTGTATCTTCAATACAGAAAGGACATCGGTAATTACATTTTTTTGTTAGAAGAACATTCAGCGGTAGTTGAGGGTTTTCTATTCCCATAATGAAAGCGATTATATAACAAATTCAACATACATACCATTAATCACTGGCTGCAACCTTTATAATTTATTAGTAATTTTTGTCAATTTTTTGTAAATTTGGAGCGGGATATGGGAGTCGAACCCATCATATCACTTTGGAAAAGTGAAGTTATACCGATTAACTAATCCCGCTAACCAGTCCATTTTATCAAAAATTACCCTTTTCTTCCATTTTATAATCAAATAGCAATTGAATGGTAAAATAGCCTAAAGCCAGGGTGTTGGAATTGGTAGACAAGCGTCGCTCAGAACGGCGTAGCCTCATAAGCTGTGCGGGTTCGACTCCCGCCCTTGGCACTACATTCTTTAGTTTTCACAAATAATTCTTTATAATACAAACATTCGCCGAAGTAGCCAAGATGGTCACGGCACTGGTCTGAAAAACCTGGGATGTTGGTTCGAGTCCAACCTTCGGCACAGCGTAATCCGCCTTTGGCGGAAACGCCGTTACTACGTACTATTTAAATAATGTCGTAGACAACGTTTAAATTACGAAGTAATTTATTACGTTGCGAGAGTAGCTCAATTGGTTGAGCATCTCCTTGCCAAGGAGAAGGCTGCGGGTTCGAGTCCCGTCTCTCGCTCTGAATGAAACCTCAAAAAGACATCAGGTACTATATCAACTCTAATCTAAAGTCCAAGAAACTTGTTAGTATAGGTTCTGGAGACAAAAACAAGTTGATTAAAGATATGCCAGAATTCCCTATTCATCGAATTTTCCTGACCAAAGGCCAATACAATAGACTTAAGACTAAGATATAAAATAAACAGTAGGCTAATATACTTTATCCTTGAATATCCTTGATTCCCCAACATTTAAACGAGTCATGTACTTCAAATTTTTCATGGAAATCGTTGTTTGGGGATTAGTTCCACTTTTAATACCAAAGACTTTTATTCCGATCTTTGGTTTAAACCTGACCGATTTTCAAAAGACTACTAGTTCCCAATGTGCTTTACACAATTCAAGCAGCTTTGGCTGTTCATAGGATCAACTTTACCGAGATAATTTCTACCTATACCGAATTTTCTTTCATCATCAAAAAAGAACATCTTGAAATTGCCACACGAGCATTACAAAAATTTATGAGGTAAAGGATACCTCAATTCCTATATTTTTTAGGCAACTTTATTATTAGTGGTTTTGAAAGGCTCAATAGGTTCGAATCTGAAAGATTGCTTCAAAATTATACTTTATATGCTAATATATTTATATCATTAACTTATTTATTTGATGTTTATGAAACGCAATCAACTTATTGAGCAATTTCTAGAGACCCTAGTCAGGTTTAAACAATTTTTGGATCAGTCGGTCCCCGTTGATGACCGGGTTGGAACACTACTCCAATTTTATGCTATTAGATTTCTTGATCGCCACCCTGATTCAACCGTGGGCGAACTGGCTGAAGGACTGCAAATGTCTTCGTCAGCTGTTTCTCAGCTCGCCGATAGATTAGTTGAATCAGGACTGGTTAAAAAAACCAATGATTCAGTTGACCGCAGGATTGTTCGACTATCAAACACAATGAAAGGCAATGCTCACTTATTACTTGTTTCTAAAAGAGCTAACAAAATAGGAAAAGAGATGTTTGCCAAGCTCTCAGACGAGGACTTACAGACAATCATCAGGGTTTACAACAAGTTTCTTTCTGAATAAAAAATAATGAGCCCATGAAAGACCATCAACTTATCTCCCTTGCCCAAGATGGTCGTCAAGAAGCCATAGCTGCTTTATACGAAAAATATATTGATGCCATTTATCGTTTCCTCTACTGGCAGACGAACCAAAATGTTGAAGTGGCGGAAGATCTAACTCATGACACTTTTGTGGAAATGGCTCAGTCTATTGGTAAGTTTAACAATCAGGGAAAATTTAAAAACTGGCTCTACACGATTGCCAAACGCCAGTTAGCTGCTTGGATGCGGCAAAAATACGATTTACCCAAAGAACCACTCTTTGACAATTTAGCGCGGCCAGAAGAAAGTATTGACCCAGAAAAACAGGAGAAGGCAATCAAAAAAGTAGAAAAACTTTTAGAACAGCTATCAGAAACAGAGAGGTCCGTTATTGTGCTTCGTTACCTAAAAAACTATTCTGTCAAAGAAACTGCTCAGGAGCTCGAACTATCTATTAGCAACGTTAAAGTAACTGCTCACCGGGCAATTAAAAAATTGCGAGAAATGAGTTTGTAACCAGTCAGACACTATATTAATGAATATGAAAGCAAAAAATCTATTTCCACTAGTTGAACCAAACCTCAAGTTTAAAAATCAGCTTGAACTTGAGGTGCTGGACGTGTACAACCAAGGGAAACAACCACGCTTTAATTGGCGCTACCTGATAGCACCGGGTGTAGCTCTGGCTTCCTTGTTGCTGGTACTCCTAATTGGCAACGGGCAACCGTTTTCTCAGTTACCCGGCATTGTGCAACCCAACCAACCAGGGATAACTCAATTCGATTCTCCAACCCAAAACTCGGGTCAAGGGCAGCAAAATGGAGACAGTCAGCCAACCAAGTTGGCAGAAAAGCCACAAAACCTTGACCAACTTGATCAGGAATTATCAGAATTGTCTAGTACTTTAGATACCGATACAGATCTGAAGGCAGCTATTGCTTTTAATGGTTTGTAACCAGTCAGACACTATATACGTGAACCAATATTAGTAATTAAAGGAGGTGAATAATATGAAAAAAACAGCAATCATCACAGCTTTTTCCCTAGCAGCTTTGGTTATGACCACAGCCGCTCCAGTAACACTGGCTCAGGAGGGATCTACTTATCAAGACAGAGTTGAGGAGCGCAGAGCCCTCTTTGAGGAAAACTCACAGGAGCGTCAAGCCAACCGTGAAGAAGTTCGCACTCAAGTGGGAGAAAATGTTGAAGAACGCCAGGATACCCGACAGGAAAGACGGGAAACCAGACGTGACAACATTGCTCAATTTCATGCTACTCGCTTGATTGATCGCTTTGGCTTCTATAGTCAGAGGTTAACCAACTTGATCGAGAAAATTGATACCAAGTTAAGTGAAATGGCAACTGAAGGCAAAGATGTCGCTGCCGCTCAGGCTAAGCTGGATGAAGCCCAAGCCGCTCTGGATGAGGCAAAATCTTTGGGAAGTCAAGCCATCAATGCTTTTGAAGCCATTGAACCGGCTGAGTATGAAACTCAGCGCGATCAGGCACTAGCTGCCCGTGATTTGGCTCAACAAGCCAGAGAGAGTTACAAAGAGGCTGTATCCTTAATGAAAGAAGCAGTCAAATTAGCCAAAGATGCTAACTAAGATAAAGGACGGGAGAGAGTAACACCTCTCCCTCTTTTTAAGCGTTGAAATAATACAATATTAAAAATTAAAGTCTGGAGGTAAACACCATGAAAAACCAACAATATTTATTACCTGCAATCGTTATTGGCCTTGCCGTGTTGGGAGGCTTGTTTGTTTTTAATAACAAAAAACAATCAAATCCTAAAATGACTGAAAGTCAGTATGAAAACAACATCCAAGTCACTGCCCCAAAGGAAACTATTGACCAACAAACCGGGGAAGTTGACCAGACAGCTTTTGAAGAAAACCAGAAACTAAGTAGTGATAATTCACTCAATACATTAGAGGCAGAACTTAACAGCACAGTGATTTTGGAAGAAGACTTTTCCGATCTCTAAAAAAGTTTAATTGAATGTAACTGTAATCTACAGTTATAACCTTGTGTAAACACACGTCCAGAAGTAAAATAGGGACATGTTATTGGTAAGCAGCAACGAAAGATTCAATGCCAATATGTTCTTTAAGAATTTGAAGCTGGAGTTCAAGCTCAGGTGTAACCAGAGATCTTAGGTTCGAGCTGAGTACCGTCCCCAGCTCAAAATCATCTTTTTCACCCCATATTTCCCGATTGTTGTTATAATATCTTTGCCGCCGCTGTGGTGGAACTGGTATACACGCAAGACTTAAAATCTTGTGACCTCAAAAGTCATGTGGGTTCGATTCCCGCCAGCGGCACACTTTCTGTTGCTATTTAAGCGGAATTAAAGTCAAAAAGCGGGTTTACCCGCCGAAGTTCCGCAGCAGCGGAACGTAGGCGGGGATTGGCGCAACTGGCTAGCGTGCATGGTTTGGGACCATGAGGTTGCAGGTTCGAATCCTGTATCCCCGACAATTCGTGAATGTCATAATTTTTTGCAGTGGCGCAGGCCACGCCCGCACCGTTGGCCAGCGCCAAGAATCCGTCATTTTGAAATTTTGGGCGTACAATAAAAAGTAGTTAAAGAAACGCAAAAGTTTTATGAAATTAGAATGTTAAGGTTTGGTATTTTGGGATTGTTTCTCCTTCATTTCAGCGAAAAGAATTTCTCTAATTACTTTTGACTTCGTTGACTTCTTTTCTATGGACAATTTTTCCAAAAAATCGTACATACTTTGATCTAGGTAAAAATTAAATTTAATTTCTCTTTTTGTAAAGTCGGTCAATTTTTCTTCAATTAAAGACACTAACTTTTCAGTTTTATAGTAAGAAAAATCTAGCTTATCGTCATGGCGGGTTGACAAAAATGCCGGAATATTTTGCCTCTTATTTTCGTTACATAAACACCAGACCGGAATGTTATTTTCTAAGGCGTACACCACCTGTTGGGCCACGGTGGTACTTTTTTCTGACATTTCAGCTACTACGATATCGCTTTGTTTTATTTTCTTGGTGGTATTTTTGTATAAATCCTTATAGTATTTGTAAAATCTACTGGCTTTATCAGGATCTTCAGATTGGGCCCCAACTTCACGGTTTATCCAATTGTCAACCAATTTCCACCCGGCTTTTTCACTAAGCACTGAAATTATTTGTTTGTAGATCGGTAGATACTCTTCAAAATATGAGGTGTGCCCAATTAAATAATACTTCATCTAATTTATTATACGTCAAATAAACAGGTCTAGTACCGCCAAATCATGCCCCGATTTATAGGGAGACAGAATAGTTCCTCTCAGACAGAACCCAAAATTTATTAATTGTTGGATATACCTATCATCGCTAGCATGAACAAATGTATAAAGTTTTCGGTACCCTTTCTCTTTAAAAATTCTTCTGAGTTTACCGATCATGCCTTCAATTGATGGAGTGTTTCCGTACATCGGATATATTTTCACCGATCCTCCACGTTTGGGGGCAGCAACCACTAGGCCAGTAGGCAAATTATTAATGTCTTTAGTGACCAATATCAACTTTCCTTTTGTTTCAAAATCTAGTCCTCTATTGGTAGCATCAATTATTTGTCTTAAAAAATTGGGAGTTATATCGTCGTGCCATTCTTTGATAATTTTGATGATTTTTTGAAGATACTCAACATCTGTTTCAGGGTTAAAATCTTTAACTTGCAGGTTGCCTTCCTCGCTACTGTTTGGATCAAACAAAGACCTTTTATTTAAAAAAATCACTGTTGGACTTTCAAAAAAATATCCCCAAATATATTCTTTATTGCCAACTCGGTATTGTTCTGGTAATTCGACTTCCAATCTAAACCCAGCATTTTGAAACAATTTACAAGCAGGAACATTTTCTGAAGAAGTAGTGGCATAAACTTTTCTAATTTTTTCCTTCTCTAATTTCTTCAATATGGACGTAATCATAAATCTTCCGATACCGTTCCCTCGATACTTCGGGTCGACCATAATCGGCCCAATCTTGACAGTGTTCCCCCTCTTATAATTCAAACAAACAAACCCGCAGAATTCATCCATGTCGCCTAACGCGGACCAAATTTCTTTCTTTATAGTGAAATATCCATTGTTGTCTTTTTTGTCTTTATTTATTAGTTGGTCGAAAAATTTTGCATTTTCATGACCATCGTAAAATTTCCCTAATTCAGGCAAAAGTTTTTTTAAACAGAGATGGTGAGAAGAAGAAATCTTGGTAAATTTCATAATTAGAACAAATTTGCCCAAATAACCATTGCTTCTCTAAGTTTTGGCCAGTAATCTTGGTTCACTTGGTAATTCGGAAGCTGGCTTGCCAGTTCTAAATAACATTCTTTAAAAGTTTTTCCAGTAAATTTCATATTTTCAACATCTTTCCATAAAAGTTCATTTACAATTAAACCACTGGCTTCTTTTTGAATGTTGGTATCTGGATTACTAGCCCGATCGTGCCAGATAAATGGACTACCACCGGAGATACTAAACCCTAAATGGTCACAAATTCTTTTAATAAATATTCCTGACCAAATATCATCGAATCGATCAAACCCCCACATTGAACCCATCAGTAAAAAATATAAAGCAGGGATAATTTCCTTTCTAAACGACATGTTCATGCTGGAAATTGGAGCATACTGGCCTGGGGGGAGAACGAAATTGAATTCCTGACGTTTAATTCTTGTGTCAGGGTTTTCTTTTTGGGTGTTACCATCAAGGTCGGGCACGTTTGCCCATAGTCCCATGTTCAATACGCATTCTCTCACAATGAGACTTTTCGGAACTCCTCTCATTTTCAGATTAGATTGAGCATGTTGAGTCCATTTATCGGAATGACTTTGATTTAGGTAATACTCATGTGTTTTGACAAAACTGTCGCTTTCAGGATAGCAGTCGTCATCAAGAGTTATGATGTACTCTGGATTTAGTTGATATGCTTTTATAAAACCATATGATCTAACCGCTGCTGTTTTTCTGGGAATAATCCAACCTTTCTCCCTCAAATCATTATCAATGTCTTTCCACGAGTAGTGAATTACATTTTTTTGACTAATTTGAAATGTCGCCTCTGGGTTGTCCTCAACAATGATAATAGTTGAATTCTTAAATTCTTCCCTCCACTTTCCCAGCCACTCGTTAATTCTTTCAGCTCTTATTGTGGGAACAACAACAATGGACTTTGTACTTTGCATTTTGTGTTGATTGTTATGTAACATGTTATACTATAACACAATATGAGGAATTATTACTCATGTTAAATTATGGCTAATACACTAGAAAATGCGTTCTCTGGATATTTTGATCTTGCTTTTGGAGAACAAAAAGCTCGAAGAAATGGGCTGCTCAGCAATCAGGAACTCAACGCCATAATGACTGCCCCCAACCCCTGTTTGGTAATTATTAAACCACACGCCGTTAATAATGTTGGGTTGGTAACTGCAGCCGAAACATTAATATCTGACTTGGGTTTGAATATCTTGATCGACAAGAAGATAAAATTCACCAGAGAACAAGTGTTTGGTATCTACGGTGACCTTTGTGAGGTTATGGCCCAGGGCGAAGATGGCCTAGCTTTTGTAGAAGGCCTGGTCGGTTCTTTTGTAGATAGTGATCAAGAAGGAAGGGTGTTAGTTGTACATGGAGACGGCGCCTATGAAAAGATGAAAAAAATTAAAAAGCTGATGAGAGAAGTTGGAAAAGAGGACCGATTTAGAAATGTTCTGCATTCAAGTGATGACCTAACTTGCGCCATGAGAGAAATTACTGCTTTAATACCAAAGCATGAAGAATAAAATAATCGTTGCCCTAGAGGGGTTGCCAGGAGGAGGAAAAACCACCTTAGCGCAATGGCTTTCCAAAGAATTAAATGGTGCCTACATTTCTGAGATTGTGTCGACAGACAAATATCGACCCGATCAAGATGAATATTACATTGAAAGTGAACTAGAAAAAGTAAAAATTGCCGCAGCAATAGATAAAAAATTTTGTTTCCTCGACAGAAGCCATATCTCGATGTTGGCTTACAACTATGGCAAAAAAGTTAATGGTTTAGAAAACATTTACGATTTACTCATCAATAGTTTTAAGGCCATGCCTGAGCCCGACTTATATGTTTATCTGAAAATTACCGACGTATCTGTGTGTAACCAGAGAAAGGGTACTGATGGTCGAAACCCAGTTTGGATCAATATAAAAAATCTTGAGAAAATTAGGGAATACTATGATAACTTTTTTTCTATCAAAACGAACAAATTGATAATTCCCGTCGACGAACTAAACATTGGTGAGGCTTATAAATTAATCATTAATTATCTTAAAATAAACTATGGCGAATAAGAAAAAACTCGATTTAATTATCTGTGCCCATGATGGAATCACCAGTCTTTACGCCGGTGTTGGTACTGCAGTTAATGGTTATTTTAGAGCCGTCGAAAATATCGTCAAAGAATTACAGCCTGATTATGAAGTAAAAGTTTGGGGTATTGCTCCTAAATTCGCCGAGTCGAATTACGGGTTTAATGCCAATCAATTAAAAAAAATCACTGACATTTGTCGAAAAACCGGAGGAGATGTTTTGTTCTGCCTCAACTATTCAGATGGATGGAATCAGTATGGGAATATGGATAACTGGCCCACAGCTTCTGCCTCAGCGGCCACGGTTGCTTATGAAATATTAAAGAATGACAAACCTACCGATGCAATTGTGATAGGCGTCGATACTCCATTTGCCATGACTCCATCAATTCTAAACCGTCAAATGGATTTACCTTTAAATTATTCCGGTGTTTGGATGCCTCATAGTACTTCCTTAATTCACGAAAGAGGAAATTATGACGCCGAACGACTTAAATTTGAAATTAGAGCCATTAAAATTGCTAACGAGACTAATAATCTGTTTACCGGATTTCTAAATCCGTACATGAAAAAACACTTAGCTTTTGATTATGGGGCCAATGAAGAATCTCTTACGCCGATATTAAACGGTATCGTGGTTGACGAGGTCAAAGAATATTTCCAGGAAGAGATTGAAGCAGCGGCAGTCAGTAGAGGAATTCCATTAGACAAGCCGATAGTTTTTTCCTATGGCAGAGGTGTGCCTTATAAAGGGTTTGATATTTTTATGAAGGTTGCCAAGCGACTGGAAGATCTACCCTATCACTTTGTAGTGCAGGCGGCACCATATACTATGCAGGATCCAATAGTTGAAGAATTAAATTCGTTAAAAAATAAAAATATCACCTTAATGTTTGGGCTCGATTTCGTTTTCCCTCGTCAGTTCATGCAATGGAATAAAACAGAAATAGTCGCTGTGTTGTCAAAATATGAGCCAGGAGCCTTTATTCCAGCAGAGATACGGGTATACGGCAAACCAATCGCTTTGGTGTCCGATGTAGATGGGTTACCGTGCCAAGTAAAGGATGGTATTGATGGTTTTATAACCAATTTGGAATTAGACGAAGTTGAGAAAAATATGAGAAAAGTATTAACATTAAAAAATGAAGAAAAAGTGTCGATTAAGAAAAAAGGTAGAGATTTAGTAATAAACGAATATAATATGGTTACCAATTTTACCAACGCCGTAAAAAGGATACTTACTAATGAACGACATTAAAAAAATAATTAACTTCCTTAGGCTCATCGAAAAACTTAAAACGATAGAGCGTTTTAATAAAACTTCAAACCTAGATCGGGCTGAAAGCGATGCTGAGCATATTTGGCACCTGGTGATGATGGCCTATTTGATGGCAAAACTTAGACCAGAATTAGATAAAATGCGGCTTATTGAACTGGCCTTGGTCCATGATTTAGTTGAGGTATACGCCGGAGACGTAAATCTTTGGGACGATAAGAAAAAAACAAAGGAAGAAAAAAAGAAAGCGGAAGAAGAATCCGCCAAAAAGCTATTTTCTACATTACCTGAGGACGAAGGTTTGCGAATGATAAATCTATGGAACGAATATGAAGAAAGGCTAACTTCTGAATCAAAATACATTTATGCCCTGGATAAATTACAACCATTCCTGCAAAGATTGGTGTCGGGAGACAATGGGTGGAAAGAAAAAATGGTAGACAAAGAAAGATTGATGGAAGTCAAACCACAGGATATCAAAGACGATCCGGTACTATGTGACATTTGGGAAGACTTTACTGAAGAGGCTGTGGGGCGAAGAATGCTTTATAAACTCTGAGTTATTTTGAAGGAGTCGGGTCGCAGTATTGAACAATTTTACCTGCAAACCCTTTTACTTTAAACTCATCCAAACCCTCAATTTCAATTCTATTCCCAAGATCCTCGACATCCCACTCGTCTAAAGTAACCTCTAAGTCATCGATATGAAAATGGTGGCGAATCTTAGATTTAGAATCCCGTAACTCCATTCCAATTAAGGTCAAAAATTCTATATATTGTTCAGGAGAAGAAGTAATTGGGATGGACACCTCCTTTCTCTGGTTTACGCCATCAGTAGAAACAAAGTTGCCTTTGGCGGTCAAAACTTTTTTATCTCCATTTTCGTCAGATATTTCTTCAATGCGAATATAAAAAGACTCGTCACCGTGTTTCCCCAAGTAGGTCATTTTTATATTTTGCGTTTTTTCCTCGATTAGTGATTTCAAAAAGGCTAACAGGCCCTCTTTGTCTATAACTTTAAAGTTCATTTCAATTTCGTTTGCCATAATTGGATTTATTATACATGATTTTATAAGGAGTATTTTTATTAAATTCAGTTTTATAAAAATGCAAGCAGGACGAGTATAAAAATCGCGCGCGCAAAAAATAATTTTCAATCGAGCCCCGCTTTTTACGCCGTGCCCCCGCCCACGGCGTGCGGGGCGAGTGTTATAATTTCATGAATACAGTTCGAATTTTTCGGTACAATGCCAACAATTATTTTTGTCCTATTATGAATCCCAAATATTTTAAAACAATTTCTGGTTCCAAAATTCCTTTACCCGTATTTTTTCCAGATGCTACCCGAGCTGTCCTGAAAGCCCTAGATTCCACCGACATTCTCAATACTCACACCCCCGGAATTTTAGTAAATACTTTTCACCTATCCCAATCTCCAGGCAATTCCGTCATCAAAAATTTTAAAGGAGTCCGTAATTTTATGAATTGGCCCAAAGCCATCATCTCCGATTCTGGTGGTTTTCAGGTAATGTCTCTAGCCAAAAGTGATGGTTCAAAAAAAGCCGTCACAGATGAAGGTGTCCGTTTTAAACTACACGGCCAGAAAAAAATTCTCTTTACGCCAAAAGATTCCATTGACACTCAAATGATTCTGAAAACCGACATGGTTGTCGTTTTAGACGACTTTACTCCTCCAAATGCCAACTACGAAGAAGCCAAACAAACTGTCGACAGAACAATTTTGTGGGCTAAACAATGTAAAGATCATTTTCAAAAAATAGTCAATCAAAAAAAACTCTCGCCAGAAAAAACACCCTATCTCCTTGGAGTTGTTCAAGGCGGGGCTTATCCAGATTTACGAGAATATTGCACCAAAAAACTTGTCGAAATCGGTTTTGACGGCTTAGGTTATGGTGGTTGGCCAATTAGCCAAAATGGTCAATTTGATTATCAATCCGGCGAGATTATTAAAAAAAATACACCCGACAATTACTTGCTATACGGTTTAGGTATCGGCAAACCGCACGAAATAGTCCAAATGGTCAAATCCGGTTGGCATATTTTTGATTGTGTTCTCCCCACGCGTGATGCTCGTCACAAACGTCTTTATGTTTATAATTCGCCGAACATCGATAATATCGATATTCATCAATCCGATTTTTATTCATATTATGTCCCTGACAAAGAAAAACACTATCGAGACTCTTCACCTGTCAGTACCGCCTGTGATTGTCTTCTTTGTCAAAATTATTCCCGATCTTATCTAGCCCACCTTTTCCGTATCGGTGATTCCACTGCGGGCAGACTAGCCACTATTCACAACCTCCGTTTTTACTCGATTTTAATGGAAAAACTGTCATCTACTCTAAAATGAATTTGTCCGAATTTATTAAGCTTACCCACAAAATTAAATCTGATCCCAAATATTTTTTAGCGGTAAATTTTGGCTGTCGGGTAAATTCTGCCGAAATCAATCAGCTTTCCCAAATTTTAATCGACCAAAATTTTTTACCTGCAAACATTAAAAACAATCTTACTCCCCATATTATCATTATCAACACTTGCTCTATCACCCAAAAGGGGGAAAAGGAATCACTTTCAAAAGTTCGCCAATTAAAAAAACAATTTCCCGACTCTCTAATCTTCGTCACTGGCTGCGCCCATCTGAACAAAGTTTCTCAACTCAAATCGGTTTATATTTTTAACAATCAGTCAAAAGAAGACATCCTCTCTGATTTAAATTGCGCCTATACTTCCAAAATTGGTGACAAATTTTCCCACAGTCATAAATTTATTCTCAAAATTCAATCTGGCTGTACTCAATTTTGTTCCTATTGCACTGTCCCATACCGTCGTCAATACCTATTTTCTCTTTCCCCCAAAAAAGCCATAGATACTATCAATCAAGCTGTTGCTGATGGCTATCAAGAACTTATCATTACCGGCGTCAATTTGGAACAATACCAATTTGGTTTTTCTAAACTCATCAAAAACATCCTTGACAATACTCAAATAAAAAAAATCAGTTTTGGTTCAATTCCTCTCAATACCATCGATAAAACATTTATTTTTCTCTATCAAAATCCTCTTTATCGACCCAGATTAACAAAATTCCTCCATATTCCCCTTCAATCCGGATCCGACAAAATTCTTAAGCTTATGAATCGTCCCTACACCTCCAAAGACATTCTTCAAAAATTTAGAAAATTGAAATTAGAAATTAAAAATTTAAAGTTTGGTACCGATATCATTGTTGGCTTCCCCGGCGAAACCAACACTGATTTCCAGAAAACCTATACCCTTTGTCAAAATCTAAGTTTTAACAAAATTCATACCTTCCGCTTTTCACCTCGATCTCAAACACTCGCCGCTTACTACCACCAAAAATTTCCCAAAATTCCAGCCGAAGTTATCAAAAATCGCTCCGCAAAAATCCGCCAATTAATTACCTAATTTATCTCCCAAACCACACTTCCATTTCATCAAATACTTTTGTTTTAAAAGAAACCTCTTGCCCCGGAAACCTGGCTCCCGACCCCCAAATATACGCCCGACTCACATCATCTCGCATTTCATTTGATATTCTTTGCAAAACCTTATCCAAATTTGCTTCTGACTTTACTATTAGCGGATTTTTTCTATCCACCACCCCATTCCTCTCTCTTTTTAAGTATACCCTTACCAAACCCAAACCTTCCCACACCGCTTTTTTAAAATCTTCCACTCCTGTCTGCTCTTCAACACTTACCGGCACAATTCTTTTATTTTGAAACTCCGAAACCAGTTTCCTTTTATTAGAAACCATATCCATTTTTGTCACCACCTTAATCATTGGCATATATTTTCTTGACTTTACTAAACCATCAATCAATCGATCCACATTTTCAATTTTTTCACTTAAATGAACAATCGCATTTCCAAAACCCATCTCTTTTACCACATCTATCACCATTTCTTTATCAAAAGATTTATAAGGATCAATCACTTGTATTGATCCTTTATCCGTTCTTTTTACTTCCATTTTTGGCGGTCTAGTGTTAAACCTCATGCCGGCTTTATATAATTCCTTTTCCACCACCTCAAACCAATTCAATCTTTTGACATCAGTCATCAACACCACCATGTCCGAAGCTCTGATTACCGAGATAACCTTTCTTCCAAAACCTTTATTACCCGCTGCCCCTTCAACAATACCCGGTAAATCGAGCAATTGTATCTTTACTCCGTTGTATTCCATCATTCCCGGAACCACACCCAAAGTCGTGAAATCGTAATTTCCCACTTTTGACTCAGCATTAGTCAATTCATTTAACAAAGTTGATTTTCCCACACTTGGCAACCCCACCAGCACCACACTAGCATCTCCAGAATGTTTTATGGCATAACCTATTCCACCGCCACCCCCTTTTGTTGCTCCTGACTCCAATTCATCTTTTAGTTTTGACAATTTCGCTTTCAAGACCCCATGATGATGTTCCGATGATTTATCATAGGGTGTATCCCGAATTTCTTTTTCCACTCGGGAAATTTTCATTTTTACAATTTCTTCTTTTGTCATTTGTTAGAATTAAAAGACCAATTTATCAAAAACTAATGAAATTAATCTTCAAATTTATATTTTACCTGAGCTTTTGGCTTTTATTAACTCCTAGGCCTATTTTAGCATCCGATCAAAATATTTTTGGGCTTCACCTTACCCAAACCTCCGACATTGAATCCGCTGCTCCAATTATCAACTCTTCAAACGGAAAATGGGGCTGGGTAACTATTGTTATCCGCCAAGACCAGTTAGATCAAGGTAATTGGCAGGATTTTTTTGATAAATGCCGATCTCTTCATCTTATTCCCATCATTCGCATTGCTACTCTAATGGAAAATGATTATTGGTCACGACCTCAGCTATCCAACATGAGCCAAATTGCCGAATTTCTCAATCAATTGAATTGGCCCACCCAGACCCAGCACGTAATTCTCTTCAACGAAGTCAATCATGGCCAGGAATGGGGTGGTCAGATTGACGTCGAGGACTACGTTGATATTTTTATCTCTACTTCCCAAATTTTTAAGAATTTAAATCCAAATTTCTTTATTTTAGGGCCTGGCTTAGATCTAGCTTCACCCGATAAAATGCCCGACTTTTTATCCGCTAAAACTTTTTATCAAAAAATATATGAATACAATCCGAATTATTTTGATCATCTCGACGGCCTAGCTTCCCATTCATACCCAAATCACGGCTTTATTGGTACTCCCGCCGATACCGGCCAACACAGCATTCAGGGCTATCTTTGGGAATTAGACTATCTCCGTTCCCTTGGGATAAATTTCAACAAACCTGTTTTTATTACCGAAACCGGCTGGCCACATCAAGAGGGGATTATTAAAAACTCAGATTTTTACACCACCAAAACCACCGCTGATTTTCTATTAAAATCATTCGAAATATGGTCTAAAGACCCTAATGTTTTTGCCGTCACTCCTTTTATTTATAATTATCCCCAATCTCCCTTTGACCATTTTTCCTGGCTCGATGAAGGTGGAATTCTTTATCCTGAGTATCAAAAAATCATTGATTTTCCCAAACTCCAAAACCAACCAACTCAGATCAACAAATATGAAGCAGTAAAGATGGATTTACCTCTAATAATATTTCAAAACCATCAATACACCGGCCACTTAACTCTCAAAAATACCGGTCAAACTATTTGGGGGAAAGGGGAAACTCAATTTTGCCTGGCTCCCCAAAGTACCCAAAACATAATCTTAAGTTCAATTTGCATCAGCCCCCAACAGCTTATTAAACCCAACCAAACCATCAAACTGCCTTTTACTTTCACCGTAAGTAATCAGCCACAAATCGGCAAAAGTTTCATCAGCTGGCAAAATACTTCTGAATTTGAAATTATTCCCTTTTACGATTCATCAACCGTTTATCTTCCCAAAACAAACATCTTTCAAGAAATTAGCGATCTATTTAAAAAAATCAATCCTTTTGGCTCAAAATAGCCATTTTAAATCAAAAACTGGTAGAATATCAGGGAAAACAGCCCTATCTGTCCTCATAGCTCAGTTGGATAGAGCGCCTCCCTTCTAAGGAGGAGGTCGCAGGTTCGATCCCTGCTGAGGATACAACGTAAAATTTGCTCCACAAATTAACGTTTACGCGCCTATAGCTCAATGGATAGAGCACTAGTCTTCGGAACTAGGAATGGGGGTTCGATTCCCTCTAGGCGTACCCAAAATATGGGTTGCTTCAGCCACAGGCTAATCCGCCTCTGGCGGAAGCTCAGTTTTACAATTTGGGTTGCTAGCTCAGTTGGTAGAGCAATCGCCTCTTAAGCGATCGGTCGTGGGTTCGAGCCCCACGCAACCCACATGTATTATGTATATGTATTAAGATCAAAAAAAGATAAAAATATGTACATAGGTTTCACCTCTGATTTAAGGCAAAGATTTAAAAGCCATAACAATGGATTGAATACTTCTACAAAAAACAGAAGGCCGTTAGAACTAATTTACTACGAAGCATTTTTAAATGAACATGATGCCAGAGATAAAGAAATGTTTTATAAATCAGGTAGAGGACACGAAGTTTTGTCTAAGATATTAAAAAATTATTTTAGCTCAGTTGGTCGACCCTCCGACTCGGAGGGCTCTTAAGCGATCGGTCGTGGGTTCAAGCCCCACGCAACCCACATTTTTGTTGTAAAATATTTTATGTCAGAAAACAAAAATACAGACCCAACGTATGAGTTAGTTCATGTCCTCTCAGAAAAAAGAGATAAATACGATTCTTTGTCAAAATTCACTAAAGATACTCTTCCAAAAAACCCTGATCAAACTGGCAAAAAAGATACTAAAATAATTAATTCAAATACTCCAAAAACTGAGTAATCATGTGTTAATATACATTGCC
>DFZG01000055.1:13765-24905 GCA_002382075.1 Candidatus Shapirobacteria bacterium UBA4062 | reverse complement strand
TTTTTTTGGAACTTATAAATTTGCTGAGGGGTGGCATTTAAGAGTTCGGTTTTGGTTAAATTGGCTTTTTGAATGGTAAGTTTGGCTATTTGTTCAAAATTGCCCTTGCCGACCTTGGCATCACTGTCCTGATCTTTGTTTTTGGGGGTGTTAATAAAATAAGGAATACCCAAATAGGGACCTATAGCTGCTTTTATATAATCAATAGCTTTTTTATTCATGTTAATTTATACCTAACCATAGTCCGAATATGGCCAGAATGATGGTAGCCAGCCAGGTACGGGTGACGATTTTTGATTCTTCCCAACCTAAGTGTTGAAGAGTGATATGAAGTGGAGCGGCCGGAAAAACTTTTTTACCAAAATATTTTTTACTAACAATTTGGATAGCTGAACTGACACCCTCGACAATAAAGGGGAAACCGATAATTATTAGAGGAACAACTTTGCCAAGTAATAAGGCGATGAGAGCAAAAGTGGCTCCGAAAGATAGGGCGCCAACATCGCCAAGCCATATTCTGGCTGGATAAATATTAAAGTAAAGAAAGGCAATTATGGCACCAAGCCATAGAGCTAAAAATAAGGAGATGGGAGTATCAAGGGAATTGTTTGATAAAAACCAAAAAGCAAAAAGGGCAATCATTAAAACGCCGGTGGATAAACCGTCTAGGCCGTCGGTAATGTTGTAGAAGTTGGCAAAGGCAGTAATAAACAAAGCGGATAAAGGTATGAAAAATAAGCCTAAGTTTAAGGCGCCAAAAAATGGGATGTAAACAAAATTTATACCCAGTTGGAAATACATTAAACTGGCGGAAATTAAGGAAATAATGATTTGTAGGGCAAATTTGTGTTTCATCCGCAGACCAAAAAAGCCGGTTTTTTTAAACCCAAAAAATTTGAGGATATCATCGTATAAGCCTAAAAGGGCAAAACTGATGAAGGTAAAAAAGATGACACCGATTTCGGCGTTAATACTAAAATTTGAAGAAATAAAAATATTACTTAGTTTAAGAATTGGGAATAGAACTATGAAGAGAATGGAAACAGAAAGAATAATTAGTAGTCCCCCACCAACCGGGGTGCCGGTTTTACCAGTGTGAAATTTGTCAAAAATTGGAGTGCGTTTGTTTTGAAAATCGAGAGTTTTTTGTTTTTGTCGCTGAAATTTAAGCTTGTATAAAAGATTGATGAAGGGAACGACTAAGATACTGGTAAACAGAAAGGAAAATAGGAGCAGTCCCAGATATAAATGAATCATGGTTAATTTTAAGTATATATCAAAAGTTGATAAAAATTATTTAAGTTTTGATGTATTTGATATCAGCTCCCAGGGAACATAATCTTTCGGCTAGGCTTTCGTAGCCTCTTTCGATATATTCAACTCCGTCGACAATGGATTTGCCTTTAGCAGTAATGGCGGCTAGAGTGACACAGGCTCCGGCACGGAGATCATTGATAGTAAAGTTGGCCGGATTTAATTTGGTTGGTCCGTAAATTTTTACTCCATGAAAATAACTGGGGTTATCGTTTTCAGGGTTAAAGTGATAATAATTTTGAGGATCTTCGATTTTTGGATTGAAAAATTGGACTTTTGCCCCCATTTTTTGGAGATTGGCAATATGTTGGAAACGACTGGGATAGACTCTTTCAATAATGGTACTGCTACCAACAGCTTGGGTTAAGAGAATGGAAAAAATTGCTTGCCAGTCGGTCATAAAACCGGGTTCCGGTTCGGTTTCGATATCAATAGATTTGAGAGGTTTTATCCAGGCGACACTAATTTCATCTTCACCGCGGGTTACTTTTGCCCCCATAGTTTCGATAGTTTTAAGGAAAGTTTCGACTACTTGAGGTTTAATTTTTAAAATACTGATATTGCCTTTGGTGGCCAGGGCAGCACAGGCAAAAGTGATAATTTCATTCCGATCACAAATTATGTCGTGTTTGGTACCGGAAAGTTCTTTAACACCTTGGACAATAATTCTCTTGGGATTATTGGGTTCTCGGATAATTTTGGCTCCCATTTTGTTGAGCATGTCAATTAAGTCGTCGATTTCGGGTTCAAGAGCGGCATTGTCTAAGATGGTTTCGCCGGAAGCTAACACAGCCGTCATTAAAACAGTTTCAGTGACAGTATGGGAGGGTTTAGGAAAGGTGTAATGTGCTCCCTTTATGCCGTCGGTATTGAAAATTATTAAATCGTCAACTTCCCGGGTGGTTATGTTCATTTTTTGGTAACAATCGAAAAGTCTGTCTAATGGTCTGGCACCAAGTTTGTCACCGCCGGGAATGGGAAAGGTGGCGGTGCCGGTGCGACAAAGTAGTGGGGAGGAAAAAATAAAAGAGGTTCGGGATTTTTCTCCAGTACCGTGAGGAACTACCGAATTATTGATGTTGGGCGTATGAATTTTAAGACTGTGTTTGCCGGTATGTTCGATGACAGACCCCAGGGATTTAGCGATGCTTTGGGTTATTTTTACGTCAGAGATTTGGGGAACATTGTGAAGATGTGAAGGTTGGGATGAAAGTAAGGTGGCAATTATTTGTTTGTAACTGGCGTTTTTGGCACCACGAATTGAAACTTCTCCTTGTAGGGGTTTGCCGCCGTTAATGATGTATCTGGACATTATTTATTATTAAATATTAATTTATTAATTTTTGGGAAAGATATTTAAAAGTATTGATACCATTAAGGCCGCCGGAGCTGAAGTGAACAAAAACTTGTTTTTTAAATTGATGAGTATCAATATAATCTGAAACCTGTTGGGGTAAAGGCGTATATTGAATTTTTTCGCCGATTTCTTGTTGATAGTCTTTAAAAATAATTCGATTGGTAGATTTCTGACTAAAATTAATTTTTCCCAATAGAACTTTGTGAGCGTTTTTGAAAGCATTTTTGAAACCAATTAAACTTTCTTTTTTTTGTAAAAATGAAGCGTGAGGTTCAAAATAGGCAATAATTTGATGGTCTGGATACGACTGCTTAATNNATAATTTCGAGTCGGCGGGATATTCCTTTGAAAGAGTTTAGGGCTTTTTGAATGATTTCATCTGAGATGCCGATTTCTTTGGCAAAAGTAACCGCGGCGACGACATTTTCGTGATTGTATTCGCCGATTAGGCGGTGGTTAAATTTTAGGTTAAAGTTGTAGGGGATATTTTTAGCTGGGGAGTATTTGATTAATTTTTTTAAATCAGGACAGTTGGGGTTGTAAACTAAAATACCTTCTGGAGGTATTTTTTGAATTAAAGATTTATAGGCTTGCTGATTGAGTTCGTTGGTGGAATAAGAATCTTTATGCTCCCAGTTTGCGCTGGTAATAATGGCGTGTTTAATGGGGTAATACAAAAATTTGGCCTGAGTGTCCAGGCCATTAATGGACTCATCGGCCTCGATTATGGAAAAATTACTGGAATTGATTTTTAGTGAGGGAATTTGGTTAAGGCTTTGGCCAGCGAAAAGATAAGCCGGGTCAAGATTGGCTTGAATAAAAATCCAGGTTAATAAACTACTGATGGTGGTTTTGCCATAGGATCCGGCGACTAAAATTGAATTGGGTGAATTTAATTGTGAGGCGATATATTTTGTGGCGGAAATGTGGGGATTGTTGTCTTTGATAATTTGTTGATATTCCTGACGAGTGTTTTCAAAGGATTTGAAGGATGAACCGATGATAAAAAGATCTATTTTGGAAAAATCAACTTTTTGATTAATGGTAATGTTGGCTTGATCAAGAATGTCGGAAACTGGTGGATAAATTTTTTCTTGATCAGAGCCAGAGACGGTGTGTCCCAGTCTGGTTAACTCTGAAGCGAGAGGGGCAGTCATGGTGCCGGCGATTCCTAAAATATGAATATTCATGTTGAATTTTGGGTAGATTTATTATAAGTCGACCAGCTATTGTTATCAAAATTTTCAAATCCGGGCATATTTCGTTTGTAATAGGAGAAACGACCAAGATAGCAATATTTAAGATTTTGCTGGTGACTGTCGATGATTACTTGTAGAACCAGGCGAATAGGTAAATCTTGGCGAGCGTATTTGGGATCGTAAAAAACGTAAGCAATATGGGAGATTTCGGGTGAACGATAACAAACTGAAACTGCGGCTAAATTACATTGTCGATCGTACCAGAAATAGAATTGATTAAAAATATGGTTGTTAAAAACTGTTTTAACTGAACTTATGGGAAAGTTCCACTTTAATTCTTTGAGCCATTGATTGATGGTTTTTTGAAGTTTGGGTGAATATTTTAGAGTGTCTTTGTCATACACTTTATATGAAAAATACTCTGTTTTTCGGAGGTTTCGGCGGTTTTCTGAATTGAGATCATATTTACTTAGATTACTGCGGCAGCTAGTTTCCTGATACCAGAGATCTTTTTCATTTCTTTGTGGCAGGAGGCCAAGTGAATAATTTGTCTCAATAGTATTATTATTTTTTAGATTGAATTGTGGCTTCATGTTGATTTTCGGAGTCTAAAAGCGGTCCGGAATGCTTCAGATTCGGACCAGGGATACTCGGTGTTTCCGAGGAGTATGGATGTTTCGTGACCTTTGCCACAGGCAATTATGGTATCTCCGGGCTGGGCAATTTTGATGGCCTGATTGAAAGCATCCTGGCGATTTTCAATTTGATAATAATTAAATATTTTATCTTTAGGAAAGGAATTTGGTTTGTTTTCATGAGCATTGCTGAGATCAAATCCGGAGATAATCTGTTGATTAATGTCTTTAATTTTTTCATTTCGGGTGTCGTCAGAGGTAAGAATGGCGATATCGGCCTGATTTTGAACGACTTGCCCCATAATTGGTCTTTTGGTTTTATCTCGACCACCAGTGGCTCCAAAAATGACAATTAATCTGTTTGGGGTTACTTTTTTTAATGAAGAAAGGGTGGCGTCGAGGGCGGCGGGGGTGTGGGCAAAATCGATAATAGTTCTAAATTTAAATGAATTATTTACTTCTTCGCGACGACCTTTAGTTTCAGGAAAATGTTTGAGCAGAGGGATAACTTTTTTGATATCAATATTAAGCTCGGAAATTACCGAAAGAGCGGCTAAAATGTTGTAAACCTGGTAGTGGTAGGGTGAGTCGGTAGTTAGAGTATTTCCGTTAAAATTAAATGATAACTTTTGGAGAGTAGTTTTAATATTTTTAGCAGTGTAATCAGATTTAAATTTGGCGCTGTAGGTTTTAGATTTTTGAGGAAGAAGTTTTTTTAGGATTGAATATGAATAATCATCTCGGTTTAGAACTGAAATTTGGGATTGAAGAAATAACCTACTTTTGGATTTAATATAGTTATTTATAGTTTTGTGGTAATCAAGGTGTTCGTGAGAGATGTTGGTTAGGACAGAAACTGCAAATTGGCAACCCCAGTAGCGATATTGGTCAAGAGCATGTGAGGTAACTTCGCAAACAACGTGGGTATAGCCCTGTTTGCCTAAATCATAAAAATATTTTTGAAGATATTTGGGGTCGGGAGAAGTGGTGTGAAGACCAGGGCTGGTGATGGTAGAAATCAGAGCGACTTTATAGCCTGATTGCTCTAAAAGATGATGAATAAGGGTAGAGGTGGTAGTTTTGCCGTCGGTGCCAGTGACGCCAATGAGGACCAATTTTCTGGAAGGGAAAAAGTAGAAGAAGTTAAAAAAAATGCTTTTGGGAAGATGCCAGAAAATGTTTTTAATTTTTTGAAGCATGAATATGTCAAATTATAGCAGGTATTGGAGTTTGTCGGCCAACTCGAACCAGATTGGAGCGGCGGTTGATGATCCCCAGGGAGAAGTTTTGGGGTTGTTAATAGTGACAATCATGGTGAATTTGGGATTTTGGCAGGGAGCAAAGCCGATGTAAGAAGCAATAGTGGATGAGTCGGTATATTCACCTTTGACGGCAACTTGGGCAGTACCGGACTTGGCACAGACGATTAAATTGTCTGGTTTAAATTGAGAGACGACTCCGTTTTCGACACCATATTGAAGTATTTTTTTTATTTCGTCAGTAGTTTCTTTTTTAAATACCCGAGTAAGTTTATCGTTGCGATTGTTGATTATTTTGCCATTGTCATCAATATAATTAACAACTTTGGGTGGAGTGTAATCGCCGTTATTGGCCAAAACATTAAAGGCGGAAACCATTTGAATTTGAGTTAGGGCTATCCCCTGGCCAAAGGAAGCGGTGGCAAAATCAATTTCCGGCCAATATTTTTTGAGAGGAGAGCGGCCCTCTCCTTGTAAATCGATGCCGGTTTTTCGATCCAGATTTAATCGAGAATAATATTTTAAGAAGGTGTCGGTGCCAATTTGGCGGATAATATGACTCATGGCAATATTGTCGGAATTTTTGATAATTTCATAAAGATTAGAATCGGGATAGAGGCTGTCGTCCCAATTACTAATGATGTATTGGCCGATAGTTAAAGGTTGATTACATTTTTGACAAGTGTAGTCGGGAGATATCTTTTTTGAGTCTAGGCCGATAGCAATGACTAATGGTTTAAAAATTGAACCGGGTTCAAATGTATCGGCAATGGCTGGATTTTTAAAGGCGGAGGGGGTGGCGGAGCCGCTGGCAACTTGACTGGTCATGGCAATAATTCCGGCGGTTTGAGGATCGATGACAATGACTGAACCGGAATCGGCTGAATATTTACTTATGCCCTCTTTTAGAGTTTGATAAACCAGATATTGAATTTGACGATTAAGATAGGTATACAGATTTCGACCATTTATGGCTTCTTTCTGCCAAAATTTTTTGGTAAGAATGGCTTGATTTAGGGCATCTTTGGGTGTCCGTAAAAAGCCTGTTTTACCCTGAAGTTGTTGATCGTAATAACTTTCTAAGCCACTATAGCCGGAAAAGTATTCACCTTTTCGATTAACTTGGCCGATAATGTCTAGGGTGTAATTGGAGTCGGGTTGGAAACGGATATTGTAGGAGGAAAAACTAACACCGGGAATATCTAGATTTTCAATTTCTTGAGGTAAAAAAGGAGTGGGAAGAGTAATCCATTTTTGATTTGAATTTAGTTGAAATTTAGTAAGAGTTAAGGAATTATTTTTGGAAAAATCAGTTTTGTGTTCATCGATTTGATTGATAATTTGGTTAAAATCTTGCTCGAAATTTGGTTTGTAAAGTGAGAGTTGGTAATAAGTTTGGTTGGTAGCCAAAATTTGACCGTCACTGCTAAATATTTTTCCCCGCTGTGGAATTATTTTTTCTAGTTTATAGGTTTGAGATAATATTTTTTGTTTATATTCGTCTGATTTTAGTATCTGCCAAAAGAAAAATCTGGCGATGGCAAAAGAAAAAAAAAGAATCAGGGCCATTTGAAGGGTTTTGGATCTGGAATCGGTCATATTTATTGGGTTAAATCAAGATACTTGTTGATGTTTTGATAGGTTTGTTGTTGACTAAATTCGAGAATTGAATCAAGAGACAGAGCGCGGGAAAGAGAAATTTCTAAGTCTTGGTTTTGGATAGTCATCTTTTGGGTCTGACTTTGGAGTTGTTGAAATTGTTGATTTAGATCGATAATTCGGCTGGAATAATATACCGAAAATGAGATTTGGATTAAAACTACTATTAAAGTGATTGGTAATAGAATCCGTGGCATTAATCTATTTTATATGATTTTGAATGATCTGAGGACAGCTGAACGGGAGAGTGGATTAATATTAATCTCTGACTGTTTTGGAAGGATGGCTTTTGGAGTTAGGTTTTGGATTAATGGAGAATTTTGACGGATAAATTGTTTAACAATTCTGTCTTCGCCGGAATGAAAAGAAATAACAGCAACAATGGCGTTGGAGGGTAAAATTTCTAGTGTTTGTTTTAGGGCTGATCTAAGATTTTCAAATTCCTGATTGATATAAATTCTGAGGGCCATAAAAACTTTTGTGCTAGGATCTATTTTAGTAGGAATCGAATTTGTTTGATAATAATTTCTGATTATATCGGCTAATCTTTTAGCAGTTTGAATTGGTTTTTGTTGGCGCTGGCGGATAATTCTTAAAATAATCGGTTTGCTGTATTTCTCTTGAGCCAGTTTGGTGAATATTTGATAAAGAGTGTCAAAATCGGCAGTATTGATAATGTTTTCAGCAGTTTCCGTCTGAATTGTTGGGTCAAGACGCATATCCAGAGAAGATGAATCATTGAACGAAAATCCCCTATCTTGGGAAATTTGTTGATTTTTACTCAGACCCAAATCGAAAAGAATTCCATTAAGTGTGGTAATTTTATGTTTTTTTAATATTTTTTTAAGTTGGGAAAAATTACCATGAATGGGATGAAAATTTTTAGAGTAGCCTGCTTCTTGAATACGCCTGGTGGCAATTTCAAGATTGCCAGGGTCTTGATCAAGTCCGTAAACAACGGCGCCCTTTTTTAAAATTTCTAGAGAGTGTCCACCATTTCCCAGGGTGGCGTCTAAATAAGTTTTGTTAGGAGCGACTTTCAGAATTTGCAGGGTTTCATCAAGTAAAACCGGTTGATGAAAATTCATGATTATTGAAGTAAATAGTCTCCGGTTAACAGAGAATCATCTTCTTTTTCGGATTCAGGAGTAGTGGAAACTAGTTTTCCTTTACCCAAGCCGCTGGAAAAAAGTGAGTAAGTGTTGGCAGGATTTTTTAAGAGTAAATAAAATCCGGTGTCGGCAGGTTGTGCTTTGATAGTAAAATCTTCAAGTTCGATTTGCTGAGCCTTTTTAAAGTCGACAACAGATAAGAGGGAAAAGGGATACTGAAGGTCAACCACCTGGTTGTCGTTGGTGATTAAAGTAAGGTATAAATTTCCACCGGTAACTCCAGTGTCGTATTTGTATTTACAGCCATTGGTACAGCTTTCGGTACCTAAGAGTATTTTGCGGGCAAAAGATGCATTGGTAATTTCATCAATAGTTCCTCCAACACCTTTTTCGATTTCAAAATCCTGGTCGATGGCGGTGTAGGTTAAATCATATTCAATTTGAGAAATATATTCGGGGATATTGGAAATTTTTAAATCAAGCCAGTAACCGTCACTGGTAGGGACGATAGAAACAATGGGTTTTTCATTTTCGGCTATTTCAAGGAGGCGGGGTGGTGGGGTGGGGGTAGGAACATTAGAAGTATTATTTTTGGGGCGGGTGATGAAATAGACAGCTAATGAAATAAGAAGGATAACTAGGGCAATTAAAGTGATGGGGAGTATTTTTTGTTTATTCATAATTGTCTTACAATGTTAACTTTGATTCTAGCCAAGAGTCAAGTTTATTAATGGGTAATCTAATTTGAGACATGTCGTCGCGGTCTCTAATACTGACAGTGTTGTCTTCCAGAGTTTGGTAATCAACAACTAAGCACCAAGGAGTGCCAATTTCGTCCTGACGGCGATATTTTTTGCCAATACTACTACTATCGTCCCAGTCGACTGAGTATTTGGGAGACAGTTGTTGGTAAATGTCTTCAGCTTTTTCTACCAATTTTGGTTTGTTAGTGGCAAGTGGAAAAATGGCTAATTTGTAGGCAGAGAGTTTGGGACTGATTTTAAGCCAAGTACGAATGTCTCCAGACTCAAGTTTATCTTCTCGATAGGCATCAAGGAGGATAAAGAAAAATGATCGGTCAACACCTCCGGAAGTTTCAACAATATGAGGTATATATTTTTCATGAGTGACGGGATCGGTATAGTTTAGATCCTGACCACTGAATTTTGAATGCTGAGTCAGATCGTAGTCTGAGCGCCAATGAATTCCTTCCATTTCAGCCCAACCCCAGGGAGAATTGAATTCGATGTCGAAGGCCTTTTTGGCGTAAAAGACTAATTCGTCTTGGGCATGTTGACGGAAACGTAAATTTTTGGGGTTATTAAAGATTTTTTGGTACCAGGACAGGCGATTCTCTTTCCAGTACTCAAACCATTTTTCCATATCTTTGGGGTTTACTAAATACTGAATATCCCATTGTTCAAATTCACGGGTGCGGTAAAGGAAATTTTTAGGAGTAACTTCGTTTCTGAAAGCCTTACCTATTTGGGCGATACCAAAAGGAATCTGGACCCGGGATGAGTCGAGAATATTTTTGTAATTTAGATAAATATTTTGACAGGCTTCACCGCGAAGATAGGTTTTAGTTTTTTCGCCTTCGATGACGCCAATGTGAGTTTCAAAAAGAATATTGTATTTTTTACCCTCAGTTAATTCACCTTGGCATTCGGGGCATTTTTTGGCATTATCGATGAGGTCGGGACGGAAACGTTTGTGGCATGATTTGCATTCGACTAAAACGTCACCAAAATTTTTAACATGGCCGGAAGCTTCCCATACTTTTGGATGGGTAATAATAGAACCATCGATTCCAACAATATCACGTCTTTGTAAAACATTGGTTTTCCACCAAAGATCTTTCCAGTTTTTTTTCATTAAAGATCCAATTGGGCCGTAGTCGTAAAATCCTTGAATCCCGCCATATATTTCTGAATTTTGAAAGACTAATCCCCTTCTTTTACAGAGTGAGACAATTTTGGTAACAGTATCGTCTTGGTTGGTTTTGGTCATGAGATATTATACAATCTTTGCCGTAAATTATTTAAATAGTTTGTCGCTTTGAAAAGGTTTTTCGATAATGGATTCGATGTAGTTTTTAATATGCTTTTGACATTCGGAAAAATTATTGTCTTGATAAGTTTGATGAATTTGGGAGGGAACGCCAAAACCAAGATTGTCGAGAAGAAGGATTTCTTGGGCAATAAATTTATTAAAATTATTGGAGTTTATGGAAATAATTAAGTCTTGGGATATTTGAAACATACCTTCGATTTGTTGATTCTCAGCGATAAAACGATTGATCATTTCTAAAAAATAAAAAAGTAAATTGTATTGAGTCAGACTTTTTGAAGTAGACAGAAAAGGAGTAATAGTGACTGATTCTGAAATCCAATTTCTTTGTTTGTTTTGATAAATAGAGGTTTTGATGATGTTTCCGAGCTGGAGAGTTGATAGTCGGCTACTTTTGATACTTTGGGCACCTTTGGCTAGAGCCTGGATTTTGCCGTGTTTAGGGGTAAGCAAAGTTATCTGAATGTCGGAATCACGGGAGCGATTTTTTTTAATGACAATTCCCAGAGTATTTAAATATCGGGACATATTAGAG
>DFZG01000055.1:2500-13755 GCA_002382075.1 Candidatus Shapirobacteria bacterium UBA4062 | reverse complement strand
GGTTTGACCGGGGAAACGTATTGAATAGATGTTTTGAGGCTGGATTCGGCATAGAGTGGGTATTTATTGCCATAAAAACCTTCAAAAACTTGTTTACCCAGTTCTTCGTAAACGACTGGCTCGACTTCTGAACCGGTCATTTTGGTTAAAGTAGAGCCCAGAGGAGTGTAGAATCTAAACCAGTTTCGATATTTGGGAGCATTCAAACATAAATCGCCTTTTTCCAAATTACAGTTACTGGCCTTGCTGGGATTTATGTAGGTGACGGTAAGTTTGTGGTTAACTTTGCCATCTTTGGTAATTATTTCGTGTTTGATTTTTTGTTTTAAGAAAAGGTTGGTTTTGGCAGCACTCATGTTGGCATCGTTGAGATGGAGATAGTCGACGTTTTCGGGAACTGCCTGGATTTTTCCGGCAATGTTGGCCAATTCAGCAGCTTTTTGGATTTCAGGGTCGGTAAAATAGAAAAGAATGTGTTTTTGATGAATATTATCGATAGCAGCTTGAGCCAGCGGGCCAATCTTCTCTTTTTCAGAACCCATGGCGTTGCTAAGAATTGAATTCATAAGAGGGCCTAAAAAGCCTTTACGGTTAGGTTCAATATAGTTGCGGGGGCGACCGGCGATCCATTGAAGTTGGTAAATAATTTGAGGACAACCATCACAGCGTTTATCGGGGTCGGCGGTGAAATTACCGTAATCGGGAACACCAACGCGACCAAGAACTGAGACAAGATCGACTAATACTTGAGTGTCGATAGCGATTATAGCATCAATTTTGGTGGAGGAACGGGTTATTTTTTGATAATGTCCTAAAAATTCTTCAATACTGGTGGGGAAGTCGGGTGATAAATTCATATCCCGAAGATTCAAGTAGGGAACGTTGATGTGGTAGGCTTTGATGGGTCGGGGAGCTGGAATGGTGCTATTGAAAAGAGCATCGAGGGAATAAATGTCGTCACTGATGGTTGGAGTGATTTTGCCATTGTCGACTTTGATAATCCCATAGGCAGTCCAAAAACCACCAGTAGGACGTAGTTCGGCATCATTTTGGAACATTAAAAAATATGTGCGAGGAGAATCATTACCCAAAAGCCAGGATGTTTTGGTAAGAATCGGTTTACCGTCTTTGACTAATTTATGGGCTTCACTAATGGCTTCTTTGGCTTTAATAATGTTGGAACGAAGGACGATTCCTCTAAAAGTTTCGGGGTAGCGGATGGGGTCTATTTGGTCAAGATTGGATTCGATATTGGCAACTTTGGCTTCGATGCTATCCAAATGAGGAATAATACTTTCAACAGATTCGGTTAAAAATGAAATTCTGTCCTGAGTGGTTTGATCAGCGTCGGTAGCTGAGCCTTTGAGGCCGAGAAAGTCCTGATAAGGTTCGACAGCGGCAATAAGAATATCGCCGGTGTCGAGGGCATCTTTAGCGATGGCAATTATTAATTGGCCATCTTGATAGTAGTTTTTAAGATAAGGTAATTTACCGGAGTAGCCCATTTTGGCGTATAAGCTTTGAATTTGATTGACACTTTCTTTGAGTTCCCGGAGTTTGACTTTCGAAAGATTTAAATCTTTGTCGTTGATAGCCGCTTGAAGTTCAGTGACTTTGTTTTGAGCAATTTCAGTTTGGGAAAGAACTTTTTTAATGGGAACATAGCCAAAAAAGAAGCCTATTAGTCCGAGAAGAGTAAAGATAATCAGTAGAATAGAGCCAATGGTTAAAAGGCGACTTTTCCAAATCTGTTTTGGAGTACTTATTTTGGGGGTTGGGTTGGTGGGTGTTAAAATCTTTTTGTCGATTTCTTCCATTGTTAGAGTTTATATTAAATTTGACGACTTTACCAGATTGAGAGCATGACAAAAGGAGTTTTAAGGAGAATTAACAGCTCTTGTCGAAGTGATCTATTTTTTATGTAGTTGGCATCTAGTTTTGCCCGATGTTCAAAGTTAAGCTCGTTTCTACCGGAGACTTGCCACAATCCAGTTATACCTGGTTTAGCAGTTCGAATGATATCGATATTCTCTTTTGATTTAGGGAAATTTTTTTCATATTCTTGCAACTCTTCTTCACGATAGGCCCTGGGACCAACCAAACTCATTTCGCCTTTTAAAACATTAATGAACTGAGGAGTTTCATCGATGGAGGTGGAGCGGACAAATTTACCAATTGGAGTAATTCGGGGATCTTCATTCATGGGAAGTTTCCAGCCGGCGTCTTTGTATTTTTTCCAAAGAGCAGGATCTTTGTCTTTGAGAAATTTATCCATATCACCAGCATACATTGATCGGAATTTATACATAAAGAATGGATTACTACCCTTACCGACACGCTTTTGTTTAAAGATAGCTGGGCCAGGTGAATCTATTTTGATGAGAATAGCGACAATTATCATAGGTATAGAGAAAACGATAAGAAGGACAATTGAGCCAATAATATCAATTATTCTTTTCACCACGGTAAAGATTAAAACTCTGATTTGATAGAAGGGTTTATTTTTTGGTCTTTTGATCATAGGTTTTTAAAAAATAGTCGGCGGTTTTTTTATCTTTGACAATTTCGCCGATTAAATCGCGCATTTTGTAACTGGCATCGGTGGATAAGTTGCAGATTAACAGGGCGTCGGGGGTGTCAATAACAGCTAAATTGTTGATATCAACTAAACCAATTAGTTTATCTTTTTGACCGTGGATTAGGCAATTAGTTGAGTCAATGGAGACAAATTTGGTATGAGAAAGCAAGGAAGCATTTTTGTTTTTGTCTTTATTTGATTTTTGATATATGGTGTTCCATTGACCAATGTCACTCCAATCAAAATTAATCGGAATAACAGCCATTTTTTGGGATTTTTCCGAAATGGCGGTATCGATAGCTAGTGAAGGAGAAAGTTGAAAGACTTTGTTTACTAAAGTTTGATTATGGGGATCATCGAGGAGTTTTTGGTAAAGCTGGTAATAAGTTTTTTGATATTTGGCAAATTCGCCCAAAATTGTTTCGCTGGTAAAAGTGTAAATGCCACTGTTCCAGTAGGCGTTTTGACTTATTAATTTTTGGGCGATGGGTGGGGCAGGTTTTTCAATAAATTTGGTAATGTGATAAAAATTAGCTTGAGTTTTTTTGGATAAAATATAGCCATAGGCAGGGTTTGGAAAAGTGGGTTTAGTACCAAGAAGAACAATTTGGTGATTGTTAACGGCAATCTGAGCAGATTTTTTAATATCTTTGATAAATTTAGGGATTTTTTGGATATAGTGGTCGGCGGGAAAAGTGGTGATTACAAAAGGTGAAGGGTCGATCGATTCGATGTGGGCAAGGGCCAAAAGAATAGCCATGGAGGTATTCTTTTTTTGGGGTTCGGAAATAATATTTTGAGATGGGATAATTTTTTTTAGCTGATGACTGATTTGGGGTAGATAGCGGTTATTGGTGACCACAAATATATTTTTCGAGGGTACAATTTTTTGAGCTCGGTGAACGGTTTCCTGAAGTAATGATTGAGGTGAAAAAAGATTTATAAATTGTTTGGGGTGGGAGGCGCGGGAAAGTGGCCATAATCTGGGTCCGGTACCACCACAAAGAATTACAGCGTAGTGGTTTATTTTTTTCGATTCCAGTTTGTCCATAGTTGGTCGACGATTTGTCTAAAGTTTAGCATAAATTGGGAGGCGGAAAAGTGAGTGGCTTGTTGACGACAGATATTTTTTGAAAAATAGTTTTGAGATGATTTGGTTTCAAATTTTAGAATTGCTTTTGATAAGGAGGAGACGGTTTGGTGATTAAAAAATTGAGCCGTTTTATTGTTAAGGGTTTCAGTAAAACCACCTTTATTTAGGGCAATTACCGGGGTGCCACAGGCAAGTGATTCGAGTGGGGTTAGGCCAAAATCTTCGATTTGGGGACAAATTAAGGCTTGGGCATGTTGATATAGATAACGAAGTTTGGTATCGGAAAAGGTTTTTAAAAAAATAATATTGGGTGATTTTTTGGCGAGGTTTTTTAATGTATTTTCTTGCCTCCCCTGCCCAACGATTATTAAATTTTTATGAAGTTTTTGACAAGCCCTGATAGCCAGGTCAACTTTTTTATGACTGACAAGGCGACCGACGGATAAATAATAGTTTTGAGGAAGGTTTTTTAATGGATTGCTTGAGGAAGTGGGGTTAAAAAACTGGGTATCTATGCCGGGGTTAATGACTGTTGGGTTTTTGTTATAGGTATTTTTGAGTCGGGTTTGAACTGTTTTGGAGTTGGTAAAAGAATAGTCAGGGCGGGTCGAGTAATAGGAATCGAGTTTTTGATAAATTTTGAGGAAGGGTTTGAGGAGACTGTTTTTGGAAGAGTATAGATGACGATTGATGTTATGGTAATAACAAAGAAAAAGGGTGGAGGCAGGGGTAAGTAAACAATGACCTTGAGTGGAAGTGGTGGAAATAACGATGTCAAACTCAGTGAAATCAAACTGTTCTAGGGCTAGGTCGTAGAGGGGGGTGTAGAGAGGAAAATTATTTAAGGCTTGGGGTAATTTTTGTAAAAAAGAGGTGTGAATTTTAAGGTTTTTGGGTAGCCATTTGGTTTTAGTTGGATCATGGACAAGAGTAAAAAGCTGGGCTTGTGGGTAGATGGTTAATAAATTGAGTAAAACTTTTTCGGCACCGCCCCATTGATTGAGCCAGTCGTAAAATATAGCAACTTTGGGAGATTTATCCGAGTGATTTTTGGTAGACATCAAGAGTTTGTTGGGCGGTTTTGGCCCAGGAATATTTTTTGACTTGAGAAATCCCCTTTTTAATAAGTGTTTGTCGAAGTTTGGGGTTATTTTTTAGAAGATTAATTTTATTAACTAAGTCTTGGGGAAGGTGAGGATCGAAATAGAGGACGGAGTCTTGATAAATTTCGGGCAAACAGGAAGAATTGCTAGAAATTACTGGAGTATTAAGTGACATGGCTTCAAGGCCGGTGAGGGAAAAACCTTCCAAAAATGAAGGGTGAACCAGAGCCAGGGAATGACTATAAATTTTGGGAAAATCGGAGTCTTTGACGAATCCGAGAAACTCAACTTGCTTTTGGAGGTGAAATTTTTTGATTAAAGATTCGGCTCTTTGAGAAAAAACCGATCTGGCAGAAATTATTTTTAATTTAATATCGGGTAGTTTTTTGAGAGCTTCAAAAACTACTTGAATATTTTTGTGTGGATAAAGATTACCAGTGTACAAGATATAATCTTCAATCTTCAATCTACAATCTTTAATTGGGTGCATAAAGTTGGGGTCGACGGCTTCGTAAGTTGTGGTGATGTTTTGGGGTTTGACTTGATATTTTTTAATTAAAATATCACGCCAATAGTTACTGGGGACGATAATTTTGGAAGTTTTAATAGCCATAAAGGAAATTAGGCGATAGGCAAAATGTTTTAGCCAGTAGACGGCTTGGTTTTGAGTAGTGGTGTCTTTGCCAGTGGAGAGATGTTTGATTAAGTCGTGGATAGTGACCAGGGAATTGTTTAAATAAAAAATTGGTTTGTTGAAGTGGGTAAAATGGACGAGATCGGCTTTAAGTTGGTAAATGATAAAAGGGAGGATTAGTTGTTCTTTTAGGGAATAATGAGGGATGTTGACCGGGTAATAATTGTAACTTTGACCTAAATCAGTTTTTATTTCTGATAAAGCGTCTTTTTGGATAATTAAAGTAAATTTATATTTTTTGAAATCGGGTAATGATTTGACGGCCAGTAATAGGTTTTTGGTATAGCGGCCGATACCGGTATTTTTAGGTCCATAGAGTCGGGCGTCGATGATGATGTGGGGAATTTTGGCCATGTTATTTTTTAATTTTAATTTTGGCAATTCGATAAAATTCCAATAGATTAATCCCCTGCCAGATAAACCAATGGAGAAATTTGGGATAATGGCTGATTAAATTTTCTTGGTAGAAAATGCGCATGGCTTGAGTGGAAGCTTTGGCGGATCTGATTTTGGTTTGAATGGAAGCTTTGGAGATATTTTTTGATTTGTCGATAATTCCTGAAGAGACTCCTTGGTAATGATTTATTTTAGTGCCAGGATAAAAATAGAGGGAGTAGCCTTTTTGGTGAAGTTTGTAGCATAAATCTAAGTCTTCACCGTAGAAGAAATATTTTTCATTCCACCAACCTAGAGTTTGACCGACACTTCGTTTCATCATGATAAAAGCACCGACACAACAGTCGATTGGTTGAGTTTTGGTGTAGTCGAGGTGGCCCAAAAAATAGCCGTTGAAAAATTTAGATTTGGGGAAAAGTTTGGGGATACCAAAACCAAAAAAGTGCCAGAAAGTNNTCAAAAAACTTGATCATTTTGGAAAAGGTGTCGGTTTCAACGGTGGTGTCGGGATTTAGAAATAAAATATAGCGGGAGTTTTTATTGGAAACTTTTACTCCACGATTGTTGCCAGTGGCAAAGCCGTGGTTGGAATTTAAGGGGAGGAGTTGATAGTTTAATTTAGTTTTTTTAAGAAATGGGAGGGTGGCAACGAAGCTATTATCGGTTGATAGGTTATCAACAATAATAATTTCGACTGAGTAGTTGGAAAAGTCAGAACGGTTGATGCTTTTTAGACAATTTAGGAGATATTCTCCGGAATTGTAGTTTAGAATTATGACTGAAAGATCAATTGTTTTGGTAGATTTGTTCATAAATGTCGTTTAGTTTATCGACACTGGAGTCGAAAGCGTAGTTATCTTTAATAAGTTTTCTGGCGTTTTTACCCATTTTAAGGCGATAGTCTTTGTCATCAAAAAGATGGAAAACATTTTTTATAATATCTTTGTTGGGACAAACGATAGAGTGGGTGTAATTTTTAATTTTGATATTTCCCATACCTCCTTCTGGGTTGGTGATAACAGGGAGACCAAAGGTCATGCCTTCTAAAAATTTATTTCTGGTTCCGCCACCACTCCCCATAGGGGCAAGAAGTAACCAAGATAGCTCGTAATAGTATTGTGGGTCGTGAGCTTGGCCTTCAGAGTCGGCTTCGGCAACAATAATGTCTTTAGTGGCGTATTTACTGAAGAATTCGGGTGCGTTGCGTCCAATGATATAAAATTTAGCAGTTGGATATCTTTTTTTAATATCAGGCCAATATTTTTCCAAAATCATTTCGACTGATTCTCGGTTTTGCATCCATTTCATGTTGGAAGTACCAAAAAGGATGGAGGGATAGTTGGATTTTTCTGTTTTTTGAGGAAAGTTAAAATATTCTGGATCAACTCCGTCTTCGAAGACTTTAATATCTTTACGGCCGGTAATTTTCTCAACAAACTCTTTGTCGGTAGGGCTAAACATGATGACAGTATTGGTGTTTTTCCAGTATTTGGTTTCCCAGTATTTAAGTTTTAAGACATCTATCCAAAGGAGGGGGGAAATTAATTTTTTCCAGCCTTTGATTGTTTCAACGTAGTGTTGATAGATGGCGTATTCAATGGTGACATCGACGAGAATGATGGGGATATTGGTTTTGGGGATGTTGGGCATGGGATAGAGACAATCGCAATGAATTAGATCGTAAATACCGGTGTCGATTTCGTTTTGGATGGCATTTTTGAGTTCTTTATTAATGTAGTTAATTAAAAGAAAAGGATAGAGACTAAAGCCAGCCCTTAGTATTTTTCTTAAGTCCCAGGTTTTTCCACGCTTGACGAGAATGACTTTTTTGCAGTACTTTTTAAGTTCTTCAAGTCCTTCCTCGGAACGACTAAAACAGATAATAGTAATGTTGTTATTTCGGGAAAGATATTTGACGGTGTAGAAGGAATGGCGTTGGCCACCGGACTGGGAAAGCTGAGGGATATAGGGAGTGATTATTAAAATATTTTTACGTTTTTTGGGAGAGAGTTTATTCTTTGTTTTTACTTTTGTCATTGTTCGAAAAAACTAATATTTGATAATAAACTGCCATCATAATCCAGAAAAGATAAGCGGTTTTTGATGCTTCAAAAACATCAATGAGAGTAGCGTTGGCCAGCATGGTGATGAGGGCACCAAAGAATATGAGGGTGACTTTTGAGAGATAAGATTGTTTGCCAAAAATACGCGGAATGCTTTTGAAAATGAAAAATAAAGGAATGGCCATAAAAGTAAGAAAGCCCAGAATTCCGGATTCGCCTAAAAGTCGTAAATAATCATTGTCGGTGGCCAGGGTAATGGAACCAAGCCCCGAACCGTTTAAGTGGTTTTTATTGAAGGCAGTAATAGCTCTGGGCCATTCGGCATTGAAACGGATTTCCCCCGAGCGGGCGACGCCGGCATCAGCATCGATGGGGATGTATTCATCGACAGGTCCATGACGAAAAACAGTGGGGGTCGGAGTGGTGGGCTTAATATTGGCTGTTACTGGAGCGGATGTAATCTGAGGAGGGGCAATTGTTGGGATAGTAGTAGGAATTGGTTGGCTTTCTTTAGGTTTAATATTGACAGTATTGAGAGTGGCGATTAGTCTTTGGTTGAGTTCAGGTGAGTTAAAAATACTAAGGATGACCAGAAGAGATGCTGGAATTATCCAGAGATATTTGCGAATTAAAACTAAGGTGAGGACAATACCGCCCCAATAAGCAAAAATTGAAACGCGAGAGGCGGTAAGAGTGAGAATATAAAAGCCAAATAGCCAAACTAAAATACCGCCGATTTTAATAATAATATTTTTTTGAAGTAGAGCTATACCTAAAATTAAGATTAGAGCGACGCTTAAAAAGGCGGCTAAATCATAGTGTCCGGCAAAAGTTGAAGAAACCCGAGTCCAGGTATCCAGTTGCAATAGTTGGCCTTTGGAAAATTCAGAATTCATGGTGGAGACAACCGGGAGGGAGAAATATTTTTGACCAAGAGCATAGAGGGAGACGAAAATAGTGGCTAAACTCAAACTGACATAAGGAATAACTAAATCTTTTTTGGATTTGATAGCATCTAGAGCCAGAAAGAATATAAGCATGTATTCGAAGCGGCGAATTAAGTGAAGCAGGAGGATGTTTTGGGGATATATTTTATAAATTAATAAGGCCAAAAGGTTACTGGTGATAATGGCAATAAAATAGGCAATAAAAAGTTTAGAGATGGGATTTTTTAAGACAGGAAAGCGGTGTTTAAGTTGATAGATAAACCAGATTAAAAGGGAGAGGGCAATGACGATATCATCTAGTCTGATGGCAACGTAGGTGCCGGAAACCGAGGCCAGGGGAAACTTGGGATAGAGAGGAATAAAAAGGATGAGGATAACTAAAATAGGTCGGAAGATGTTTAGATTTTTGAACATGCTTTTAAATAAAGATTAGCAGTTTGGGAACGGCCAATTATCTTATAAATTATACTGCGTAAATAGGCATTGGATTTGAGTAGGAATTTAACAACTGAGAGTTGCCAAGGGAGCCGGTGTTTTTTGAAAAAAGAAATAATTCCCCGATACTCGTTTAAAATGGGATCGATTTTGGAAACAGCTGAAGCACCACCTAAATGAATAATTTGAGGGCCGACGAGGTACCAAGTAAGGTATTGAGGAAATTCTTTTTTAAGACGATAGGAAAGTTCGAGTTCTTCGCCATACATGAAATAGTTTTCGTCAAAACCGCCAACTTTATCGAGGATTGATTTTCGGGTAAGCATGAAGGCACCGGTAACCCAGTCTTGGGGGTGGTCTTTTAAATAAAATTTATCATGGGTATAAAAGTCGGGAGGATGGGGGTGAAGAGGGCGAATTATTTGATTAACAAAGGGTAAATCATCAAGACCGGTGCACCAAGTAAAAACATTGGCAAGATTAGGGAAATAGCCACCTGATGGTTGAATGGTTTTGTCGGAATTTAAGAGTTGGGCGGTACAAGTGCCAACTTCGGGATGGGAAGATAGCCAATCAAGCGCTTGGCTGATGGCGGAATGAAGAATCAGGGTGTCGGAATTGAGAAATAAGATATAGTTACCCTGAGCAATTTTTAATCCTTGATTGTTGGCCTTGCCAAAACCGAAATTTTGGCGATTTGTAATGAATTGGTAATTACTAATCCCCTTTTTTGGGAAATAGTTTTTGATGGCTTGGGGTGAGCCGTCGGTGGAATTATTATCAATGATAATAATTTCGGCGGGAGTGAGGGAATTTTTTTGGTGATTAAAATCAAGGCCCTTGTCTTTGAGGATGGAATCAAGACAGTTAAGAGTAATTTCCCGGGTGTTGTAGGAAAGAATAATTATGGAAAGTAGCGGGCTAATCATGATTTTTTGCGATAAAAAGAACGATAGAGAAGAGCGATGCTAATTAAGCTAATTTCAATGACAAAAAAGGCAATTAGCCGTTGATAAACAGGTACTGGAAAAGTACGGATAGTAATTTTGCTTTTATATAAAATATCTTGGTAGATTAACTGGTTTTTGACTCGTTTTTCGGGTTTGGTAAAGACGTCACTTTCCCACTCAAAGCCGTTGATGTAAAGAGATTCTTTGAAAGGTAAATAAAATTCTTCAAAATAGTAAGAGGGAATGGTGTCGATGATGACTTCTTTGGCTTTTTCAGGTGGATGGTTTAGTTGAATTCGAAATAATCCATTGTAGTTGGCTTTGTAAAAATTGATGACTTCGGTTCGGGAAAGATTGGTAAAATAGGCAGAAACATTGGGTATTTGGACGGTGTCACCAGGAAGATCGGATTTGATGGAGTGGGGTAGATCGGGTAAAGAAGGGGTGGGAGCAATTAGATAGATAATACTAAAAAAGTTAAAGAGAAGAAAAAGGATGAGGAGAATTTTTTTGAGCATTATTGAAAGAGCATGGGTCGGCCCAGTTGGTAATTTTGATTTTTGGGTCGATCACCAATTTTTTTAGCGGGTACACCTCCCCAAATTTCATAATCGGGAATTGATTTGGTAACCACAGCTCCAGCGGCAACAACTGCACCGGTACCAATAGTGATGTTGGGTAAAATGATGACTCTGGGACCAATAAAAACGTAATCGCCAATAGTGACTGGGCCAAATGAATTTTGATAATCGTTATATAAGTCGTGTTCGTCGTTGTAGATAAGTACTTGGGAGGCCAGACCGACGTGGTTACCAATGGTTAGAGGGGCTCGACCATCAAGAAAAGCGTGGTCGCCAATGATAGTGTCTTGGCCGATAGTGATACCCCAAGGTTTGAAAAAATTAGCCCCCATGTGAATAGTGGATTTGAAGGGATGCATTTTGACGCCAGAGATTAGGTAAAAAAAGCGACGGACACAATGAAGGGGGATGTAGC
>DFZG01000055.1:0-2442 GCA_002382075.1 Candidatus Shapirobacteria bacterium UBA4062 | reverse complement strand
TGGTATGTATAATTTTGTATGATTGTTTACCTTGATGAATCATATGCCAGCAAAGAGAAACTATTTTTAGGTGCTTTATTTTTACCTACAAAAAATTCTCGTACATGGTTTCACAGAAGTTTTATTAAATTAAAACGAAAATTTTCATATACTTTAAAAAGTGGTGAGACGAAAGAAATTAAATATAACTACATTATAAGCAAAGAAAGACTTGAAATTGCTAAAAAAACGGTTGATCTTTTTGTGAAATGTGAAGATGCCTATTTTAGGGCTTGCGTTGTACCTTATAATCAAGCGGAACTTGAAAAAGTAGGTAGACAAAAAGGAGTCCCAATTAAATTAAAAGAGGCAATGTTGTATACAAGATCTACTTACAATTTAATACATAATACTATTCCTGAAGTGAGGGGTGCAAGCTTAATGATGGATGAAATTACTAGGGCAAGAGGCGACAGGTTTGACGATATTATAAGAGATAAACTGGCAACAGGCCCTGCGGCGATTTTTACTCACATAGCATATGTAAGTTCTAAGTCAGAAAGAAATCATCTGATCCAGGTTTGTGATTTATTACTTGGGGCAATTTTAAATGAAAACTATCCCACTAAATCAAGATTTAAGAATGAATTTAGAGAGTATGTCAAAGCAAAACTTGGCTTACAGAGTCTTGGGGCTGTTTATTGGAATAAGATGCTAACAAAAAAAGAAGCAGATACAAAACATCCAAAATATAATATCCGTTATTATGGGGTACCTTACAAGTATTTTAGTTTATAAAAAGTAGAAGAGTCGCGGTTGGTGTGTTCGAAGATAGTTAATTAAAATTAACACCTGTTTGCACACTACGAGCGACTCAATCTAGTGTTATTATAGCAATTTTGTGATTTTTGTCAAGAATTTTATTGCCTAAGAATAGGTATTAAATATCTTTAGAAGCTGTTTGGCGGAATTGGCCCAGGTGAATTTTAGGGCTTGTTGGCGGAGACCAGTTTGATATTTCTGCCGATTTTTAACCATTTCGTGCATGGCTTTTGTCAGTTCTAATTGCTTATTTGGGTCGATGAATAAGCCTTTGTTGGCAATCACCTCTTTTAGAGGAGGAATGTTGCTGGCGATAATAGGAGTGCCAACGAGCATGGTTTCTAGGGCAGGGATGCCAAAACCTTCGTAGGTACTGGGTAAAAGTGAACAAGTGGCTTTTGAGTAGAGTTGCCATTTTTCGGTTTCGGAGATGTAGTCGGTAAAGATGACTTCGTTTTTAAGGTTTAAGTCTTTGGTGGTTTGAAAGATTTCGTCAAAGAGCCAGCCTTTTTTACCGGCAATTACTAATTGATGGGTTTTATCCGTTTTTAAAAAGTCTTTAAAGGCTTTGAGAATAAAGGGAATATTTTTGTTGGGTTTGAGAGTGCCAAGGTATAAAAAGTAAGGTTTGGTGATTTTGTATTTGGCTAAAGTTTTGGGAAGCGATTTTTGGTCAACTTTTATATTGGTGTCGATGCCGTTGTAGACCAGGGAGATTTTGTCCTCGGGGATGCCATAAATTCGAGTTAGTTCATTTTTGGTAAATTGGGAGACGGCCACAATGTGTTTGGCCTGGTCGAGGGAATGTTTGGTCCAGTGAACCAGCTGATGAATATCCTTTTTGTTAAATTGATCGAGAGTATCCAGGTAACCAAGATCATGGATGGTGGGAATGGTGGGGAAAGGAGAAAAATGGGGAGAGTAATGGGCTGGGGTAAAAAAGAAATCAAGTTTTTGGGTTTGAGTAAAGAGTCTTAANNTCGAGTTTTTCGAGTTCTAGTAAGAGATTAAAAGCGTATTGACCAACTCCGACACGGTTTTGAATATTAGCTTCGTTGGCGTCAATGCCGATGTTTAAAGACATACAAATAAATAAAATTTCTAATTTCTTCAGCCAAAGGCTGATCCGCCTCTGGCGGAAATTTCTAAAATAAAAATAATAAAAATTTTAAAAATCAAAATCCCCCTCTTATCCCCCTTTGAAGAAAGTGGGAGGGAAAACTATTTTAAATTATTAACTTGATTATAGACTAAAAGGGTTTGTTTAGCGGTTTGGTCCCAACTAAATTTTTGGGCTTGAACTAGACCTTTTTGAATAAGTTTTTTTCTAAGTGAGGGGTAACGGGAGATTTTGCAGATAGCATGGGCTATTTCATCAACTGAGTTGGGGTTTACCAGTAGTCCAACATCTCCCACAATTTCGGGCATGGAGGAAGTGTTGGAGCAGATGACGGGAACACCAACTTTTAGGGATTTAATAATAGGTAAACCAAAACCTTCGTAGGTTGAGGGGTAGGCAAGGGCCAGGGCTGAGGCGTGGAGGGCCACCATGTCTTTTTCGGGAATGTAGCCCAAAATTTTTATAAAGGGGTGTTTTAAATGAGCGACGTCTTGTCCCCAGCCATATTTACCACTGATGGC
>DFZG01000034.1 GCA_002382075.1 Candidatus Shapirobacteria bacterium UBA4062 | reverse complement strand
AAAAAAAAATTATTTTCCTTTCACTTATATTTGCCCTGTATATCACTTCTGAAAGTGCTTTTCGTTACTTTAAAACTCAAAACTATCTTAGCTTCTATTCTCAGTGGCGACCCGGTATTCTCCTTTATTCAATCAGCCTTTCCAGTCTTTTGTATTATTTTGGTAAGAACACCAAAATAAGCACTGAGTTTATTAAAAAATTTTCTTCCTATTCTTTTTTTATCTACTTTACCCACGTTATCTTTATCGAAATTATTTGGAAATATTTACCTCATACCCTCCTCAGTTTACCCTTTGTTTCCTTTTTTCTTGTTTTAATTCCTTCCTCCTTATTTGCCCACCTTATCTCAAAAATTCCCAGGCTTTCAAGGCTTACGGGTTAGAAAAGACATTATCAGTCATCATTTTATGTTAATCTAATTTATGACCCGTGATTTATCAAAATTATTTAACCCGAGCTCAATCGCTGTTGTCGGTGCCTCTCAGTTTCCTGAAAAAGTTGGCGCTATAGCTCTAAAAAATATTATTCTTTCAAAATACAGTGGGAAAATATATCCTGTTAATCCAACCATTTCCAATGTTGGTTCACTCAAATTTTATCCAACTCTTTCCGATTTACCCGAGATTCCTGACTTAGTCGTTATTGCCATCCCCGCCAAATTAGTTACTAATGTTCTTGAAGAATGCGGTTTATTAGGTATTAAAAATGTTTTAATTTTTTCAGCCGGTTTTAAAGAAGCAGGTAAAGAAGGCGCTGATCTCGAAAAAAAATTAATTGAAGTTGCTCATCATTTTCACTTAAATATTCTGGGTCCTAATTGTCTTGGTTTTGCCTCTACTGATCCTTCTCTAAACGTCACTTTTGGCCAGGTAGTGACCAATCCTGGCAATATTAGATTTATATCTCAATCTGGCGCTCTAGCCGCCTCTCTTTTTGATTGGTGTCAAAGTACCGGCCTAGGTTTCAACAATTTAACGACTATCGGCAACAAGTCAATTGTCAATGAAAATGATATTTTAAAATATTGGCTCCCAGCACTCACGCTCCCCAATAATACATTAAAGCCAGTTTCTTTATATCTCGAGTCCATTGCTGATGGACAGGAATTTATTAAGATAATTAAGCAAATTACTCCCTTCAATCCAGTTTTTATGTTAAAACCCGGTAAATCTCCGTCCTCAGTAGCCGCCATGCGTTCTCACACCGGTTCAATTGCAGGTGAGGATAAAGTTTTAGCGGCGGCACTTTCAGAAGCGGGAATAATTCGCTGTCAGGAGCTTGGGGATTTTTTTGATTTAGCGCAGGCTTTTTCCTGGACGAGTGTTCCCCTTGGTCCGGGAGTTGCCGTTATTTCCAACGCGGGTGGTCCAGCTGTTTTAACAGCTGACACCATTTCTAGCTTAGGTCTGGAAATGGCCGTCCTTAGTTCTCAAACTCGAGAAAAATTACAAGAATCTCTTCCCCGAATGGCCTCAATTATCAATCCTGTCGATGTCCTTGGTGATGCTCTGGCCCAGCGTTTTGGTGAAGCCCTCGAAATAGTATTACAGGAAAAATCGGTAAATTCCGTGTTAATTCTGCTTACTCCCCAGCTGATGACTCAGGTCGAGAAAACAGCTGAGATTATTGGTAGCTTGTCTAAAAAATATCCCAAACCAGTTATTTGTTCTTTTATCGGTGGGAGTAACACTGCTCCTGGACAAAAAATTCTGTATCACAACCAGATTCCCAACTATCCTTATCCTGAAAGAGCTGTTAAAGTTATTGCTTCGATGTGGCAGTGGCAAAAATGGCGGCTTTCCCCGCTTTCAATTTCTTTCCCCAAATCAAATTTGGCCCATAAATTAAAAATTAAAGAAATAATTAATCCTGCTCTGCAAATAAAATTACCTACCCTTGACAATCAAGCGGCTTCAAAGCTGATGGAGGCGATAAACATTCCTGTACCCCCAAGCAAATTAATACAATCTTATGATGAAGCTCTTCTTTTTTCTCGGGAGAATTCTTTTCCTCTGGTTCTCAAAATGTCCGCCCCGGGACTATTACATAAGGCTGATATTGGTGGGGTAATTACAGGTCTTAATTCGGAAACTGAGCTAAAAACTGCGTTTGATAAAATGACGGGCAGTATTACCACTCTGTCAAAAGATTTTTCTCAAAAAATTGAAATCCAAATTCAAAAACAAATCAGTGGAGGGATTGAAGTAATTTTAGGGATAAAACGTGATCCAATTTTTGGCCCGGTTTTTCTTTTTGGGGCTGGAGGTAAATTTGCTGAAATATTCGCCGATTCTAATTTGACTCTTTTGCCTCTCAATCTAGAAAAAGCAAAAAAAATAGTTCAGTCAAGTAAGGTTTATAAACTCCTCTCAGGTTTTCGCGATGATCCTCCCTATAAACTCGATAAACTTTATCAAATAATGCTGACTCTCGGGCACTTAATCACCGATTATCCGGAGATTCGTGAAATTGAAATTAATCCACTAATAATTACCCACGAGAACATCTGGGCCCTTGACCCAAAAGTACTGCTTAAATAGCTTTTAACAAGCTACTAATAGTTTATTTACATGTCCAGCCGCCATCTACTGGTAGAACTATTCCAGTAACATAAGCAGAATCATCGGATCCTAAATATAAGGCAGCCCGTGCAATATCTTCAGGTTTTCCCACGTACCCCAAGGGTGTACTGCCAGTAATAAATTTAGAAGAATTTTCATCTTCCAGAACAGTCTTAGTCATTGTGGTAGTTATAAAACCCGGAGCGATAGCATTCACCCTAATACCCAGAGCCGCTAAATCAAGTGCCGCTGATCTAGTCAAATTGGACACTCCGCCCTTAGCCGAACTATAGGCAATTGCATCTTGAAAGCCTACCAAACCCAAGATTGAACTAATGTTTATAATCGATCCTTTAATTTGTAAACTCTTCATGGCGTTAGCCGCCGCCCTAACTCCATAAAAAACTCCGGACAA
>DFZG01000028.1:24605-28677 GCA_002382075.1 Candidatus Shapirobacteria bacterium UBA4062 | reverse complement strand
TTTTTGATTTTTAGCTTTGGAATTTCAATCATCTAAATTGTATTATAGCCTGATTCTGGTATACTCGTTGTTGACTGGAGACCGCACCTTTGGTTTTCAGTTAGTTATTGTATAGGTTAAATAGGAGCCCCTAAGGGGACAAAGAATGGCAAAAAAACTATTCGTAGGGAATCTTCCCTTCTCAATGACCGATGACCAACTTAAGCAGATTTTCTCTGCCCACGGAAACGTCGTATCGGCAAACATCGTTATTGATAAATTCTCTCAAAGGAGTAAAGGCTTTGCTTTTATCGAATTTGAGACCGAAGAAGAAGCAGCTGCAGCAATGCAGGCTTTGGACGGAAGCGAACAAGATGGCAGAAACATTGCTGTCAAGGAAGCTTTACCCCGACCAGAAAGACCAACACAAGATATGTAATTATCTATTTTGGTAAGTCAACCTCCCGGTTTATATCCGGGAGGTTTTTTTTTGAGTTAAAATAAGCAATGAAACAAATTAAGTTACCTGAAAAAATTTTGTCACTTATGTCCGCCATAGAAAATGCTGGAGGTGAGATATATGTGGTGGGGGGAGCTGTCAGAGACGTGCTTTTGGGTAAGGAAGTTAAAGACTGGGATTTAACTACCAGTTTGACTCCTGAAAGAATGTTGGAGATTTTCCCTAAAAATAGTTTTTATAACAATAATTTTGGAACTTTTAGTGTGATAGGTAAAAACAAAGAGGTTTTTGAAATTACAACTTACCGAACTGAAAAACAATACGATGATATGAGGCACCCTAGCGAGGTTTCTTGGGGAAAAAGCCTGGAAGAAGATTGCCAAAGACGAGATTTTACTATAAATGCAATAGCACTGGACAGCAAGGGGAAAATTTTTGATTTTTTTGGAGGGACTAAAGATCTTGAGGATAAAGTTATCAGAACTGTAGGAAACCCAGACGAAAGATTTGGGGAAGATGCGCTGAGAATGATGAGAGCCATTAGAATCGCTGGACAAACAGGGTTTATTTTGGAAAAAAATACTTTTGAGTCGATTGTCAAAAATAACGATTTAATAAATAAAATATCTAAAGAAAGAATTCGGGATGAATTTTTGAAAATTTTAAGCTGTGACTCACCAGCCGATGGGATTGTGTTGCTGAAAAACTGTAAACTGCTGGATCATATTTTGCCGGAATTGCTGTTGGCTCAGGGATTTGCCCAAAAAGGTCATCATATTTATGATGTGTGGGAACATTCTTTGAGAGCGCTGAATAATTGTGAGAGTAAAAATCCGATTACCAGATTGGCAACTTTGATTCATGATATTGCCAAGCCAATGGTGGCAAAAGGTGAAGGGGAGGCGAGAACTTTTCATAACCACGAAGTAGTGGGGTCAAGAATTGCCAATAAAATAGCCAAAAGATTGGTGCTGACTAATAAACAAACAGATTTGTTGTTTAGACTGGTGCGCTGGCACATGTTTACAGTAGAGGAAACACAGACTGATAAAGCGGTGAGAAGATTTATAAAAAATGTGGGCAAAGAAAATATTGATGAGATGATTGCTTTAAGGCGATCAGACAGGTTGGGTTCAGGGGCAAAAGAAACCAGTTGGAGATGGGAATTATTTAAAAAGAGAATTGTGGAAGTTCAAAAGCAACCGTTTGCGGTAACTGATTTGAAAATAAATGGTGAAGACGTGATGAAAATACTAAAAATTAAACCGAGTCGAAAAGTGGGTGAGGTTTTGGCGGCAATATTCAAAGAAGTGGAAAATGAACCTAGCTTAAACAGAAGAGAAATTTTGTTGGATAAGATAAAAAAACTATAGGTTTGAAATTTTTGTTATAGTTTGATATTCTCCTTCTACATGGCACTAAAAGTAGAAATTACTAGACGGTCAAAAACAGAAGAAATGGAAAATATAGATCATGCAATATTGGTTAGTAGGGAGATGAAAATAGACAATAGTGTTCACCCATTAATTCCACAAGGATTGATGATTGATTGCCAATGGTCAAGTATAAATGTAGACAATTTAGAAATATTAGGAGACTATACAGCTGGTGGTGAATTTGGTTATTTTGGCTCTATTCATGGTGATGGGTCACCAAAAAGAATAGTAGATTTATACCTTGGTGGGTACATTGAAATTACCACTCCAGAGCTTGTTAAGATAAGGGTTTCTCGTATTCGTGAAGAGGAAGAAAAGAAAGCATTGTCGTCTCAGCATTAACTAAGCAATCTTAGACTTTTTTTGATATTCTTCGTCATCGCTTTGTTGAGTAGTCAAAAAAGAGTTTTTGTACCATCTTTTGGTTTTAGGACTTTTTGGTGTTTCTTCTCTTATTTCAGGAGGTTTGTAAAAATCAGCAATGTCTGATCTTACGGGTAATACTTGGCCTTTAAAAATTATTTGGCCTTTTGAATTTATTTCGAAGTTTTGTTCAATTTTGGTCATTTACGAGACTTTTTGGTTTTGAACCAAAGCACTAAAGGAATAGCCACGCCGGTTGAGGAATAAGTTCCAGCAATGACACCGACTAAAAGAGCAGTGGCAAACCAGCGGGTAGTNNTTGATAGAGCGGGTCAGGGTTTCGGTAACTGCCTGATTTGCCAAAGGCACCCAGTCAAGCCGAAAATTGAGTTGTTTGAGCTCGCGAATACGATCAAAAATAACCACCGTGTCGTGAACCGAGGCGGAGAGGGTGGTTAAAATAGCAGTAACAAACAAAGCGTCAAGCTCGGCTCCAAAAAAGTGACCAAAAATGGAAAAAGCACCGATTAGAATAAAAGCGTCATGGAACATAGCTAAAACTGCAGCTGCGCCAAAAGAAAAATCTTTAAAACGGCGACCAATAAAAATCAATAAAGTAAGTGAAGATAAAATAATGGCGTAAATGGTTTTTTTGAGTAATTCTTTACCAAGGGACGGGCCCAAAGTTTCAAAACGTAGTTGGGAGTAATCGGCGTCAAGATCGGTGAGTGATTTCTCTAGTTTATTTTTTTGATCTTGGTCAATATTGGCGAATTTAAGGGTATATTTTTGGTTGGAATAGGAGATTGAAGATAGAGGAATTTCGTTTTGAGTGAAAATTGATTCAATTTTTCCGATATCCTCTTGGTTGAGAGAAAATTCCCAAACTGTGCCACCGGCAAAATCAATGCTGGTTTTGAATCCCCAGCGGATGATTGAAAAAATAGAAGCAATAATTAGAGTGAGAGAAATAAACAAAAATAGTGGTCTAAATTTCATGATATTCATAGTTTATTTGAGTAGATAATTAGATGAGTAGATAAATAGTAAATAGTTAATTTTTGTGGCGAGCAAAAACCCGGAGTAAATTTCTAGTAACAAAGACACCGGTAAAAATACCAACTAAAATTCCTAAAACTAAAGTAATAGCAAAACCTCTGACCATACCGGAACTATTGAGAAATTGCCAATTTAATGGGTTAAATAGAATTAAGCCGGTAATAATAGTACAGGTGTTGGCGTCTTTGATGGAATCCCAAGCCCGGCCAAAACCCAGCTCCATGGCGCTGTTCCATTCTTTACCCCGCCTGACCTCTTCTTTCATTCTTTCAAAAATAAGGATATTACTATCGACGGCCATGCCAACCGATAAAATAAAACCGACTATGCCGGGAAAAGTGAGAGTTACTGGAATAAGACGGTAAAGGGTGAGGGTAATTAAACCGTAAATAATCAGCCCTATACAAGCGATAAAACCTAAATAGCCGTAATTTGCAATCATAAAAAGACAGACGATAACTAGGCCGACAATGGCGGCAAAGATGCCTTTGTCGACAGAATCTTTACCAAGAGTAGCGCCGATATTTGACTGTTGAATAAGATTTATGGGGAGCGGGAGAGCACCAGCGTTTAGTTGGGCGGATAACTCTTTAGCGGCTTTGGAATCAAAACTGCCATTAATTACTGCTTTACCGTCAGGAATGACAGATTGAACAGTTGGGAATGTAATCAGAGAATCATCTAAAAAGATGGCGATTCTTTTGTTTAGGTATTTTTGAGTGGCTTGTTCGAATAACTTGGCGCCTTCAGAATTAAATTCTAGCGAAACCTCAAG
>DFZG01000028.1:0-24549 GCA_002382075.1 Candidatus Shapirobacteria bacterium UBA4062 | reverse complement strand
GCTTGAGAAACATTTTCGATGCCGGGTAATTCGATGGTAAGACGATTTTTATCGGCTGTTGAAGAAGTTTGAACATTGGCTTCGCTGAGACCAAAAAGATTTACCCGGCGCTCGATGTTGCCTTTGAGAGATTCGAGGGCCTGAGGAACATTTTCTGGTTTAACGGCCGAAGTGTCAATTTCGTAAAGTAAGGAGGCGCCGCCAGCCAGATCTAGACCGTATTTTAAATCGACATTTTTTTTATATTCAAAATTTCCCAGCTTAAATCCAAATTCCGGTTTGTAAAAGGTGTGTTGAATTTTGGTAAAACCTAAATCCAAATTAAGAGGGACTTTTTGAGGCATGTTGACCAAAATAGAAAAAAGAGTCAGAAAAATGATAATAAACAGGTTGCGACGGATTTTTCTTTGGTTTGGAGCCATATTACTTGGATTTGTTGATTAAAGTTAATTGACGGGGGTGACCGGAAAATTGATAGGTAATGGTGGCCTTGGTATGATTTACCTTAACTTGGGCTAAATCCCCTTCCTTAATATTAAAAGCCTGAATTAATTTTGAAGGCACGGTAATAGCCAGACTATTGCCTGTCTTAATAACTTTTCTTGATTTTGCCATTTAGATTGCCGACAACTCAAGGGCATTACCAATAATAATTTGGGGGCAATTTAGAAAGAAATCAACTATAAATGGATCCCTTTTGGTCTTACGCAATTTTAACTCACTTTTGTCCATAACCATATAATTAATTTCCCGGGCTTGGCGCTCTTCTTCCTGTTTAATAATACTGGCAATCTCTTTGAGAGAGATTTGACCGATAATAATCAGATCGACCTGAGAAGGTGTAGTGGGGGGCAGGTGGGCAATAAATTGAGGACTACCAAGGACCCATTTGATTTTACCGATCAGATTTTTTTTATCAAGAATCGATCGGGCGAGCAGAGACATCTTTGAAGATAAAGAAACGAGTTCGGGAAAAATTTCTGAATTTTGATTGACGGAATAGTAAAGACGATTACCTCGAACCTCGGAACGGATAAGATCGGCTTGTTTTAGGTTGTCTAGCTCGCGCCTAACTGAGTTTATCTCTTCTTTGGACATTCGTACTAATTGACGAACGTAGTACATCTCCTGAGGGTCCTGAAACAAAATCTGAATAAGTTTGCGTCTGGTGGAGGAGACAAATATTTTTTTAAGACTATTGGCCGCTTTCATAGTCGACTTTATTGCCAATTGGTAAAATCTCAACCCAGGTGATGCCAGGAACTAAATTTATTTCTTTGCCAGCAGAATCTTTGAAAATTGTTCGGGCGGTGCGAGTAGCTTTGGTCCAGGTAATTTTTTCAACTTCACCGTTTTGAAAAAGAAGACCGGTGCCGCTACCGATGACGGCATAAATATTGTGCTTTTGTTCATCTACCGACCGACTTTCTTTGGCGAATTGTACTATAATGTTTTTGGCGCTGATAGTTTCTTGGGTACTAAAATCTAGATGAGGTTTACCGCCATTTTGGCGAAGATAGGAATTAGTTTGTTGATCGTATTCCCAACTAACTGAATAGGCAGCATCACCCCAAAAGTCAAATGCGATTTTTTTAGCTTGGGGAGAGGCAGAGGGTTGACCTTCTTTGGCAAAGGTCCAAGGCTTAAAGTTTTTATCCCAGGAGGTATTTTTGATGTCAGTAATATTGGTTAATCCCCTACTTTCGGCAACATTCCATAGTTCGGTGGTGGAACAATACATGGTGTGTTCGGTGGCGCGAACATCTCCTAGCCGATCTGGTTCGCGGCGACAAACTTTATAAGGTAGGGAAAACTGGCTCAAGTCACCCCATGTTCCTTTGTTGTTCCAACCATAACTGGCAATTTGTTCGATGGCTTGAGTTTTAGGATGAGAAGTACAGGGTCCTCCGGGAGTGGCCGCGCTACAATTGGCGCCGCCGACGTGGGTGTAAAGAGGGTAATCAGCATATTCGGAGGCAATGTCGACAAAATAGCTTCGGGCGCTCCTAACCGGACCAATGTCGTATTTGTATCCGGTGCTTTTGACAGCGTTACAATAATAAACTGCCATAAAACGGGTAATACCACCCTCGGCTACTGCTTCGTAAACAACATCAGCATACATTAAGCCTGATTGGGGTCGGGAGTCAAAATGATTTTCAATCATGATAGTTAATGGTCGACGAGCAGACCAGATATTTTTTTCTTCTTGGGTGTATAAATCACCGGTTAGAGAACAAAGTTCAGTTTTAGGTCCCTCAAACTGAAGATAGCCGATTTTTGGCTTATCACTTTCTTCGTTTTCGGTTTGATCATTATTTTTTGAAGAGTTGGGAGACAAAAATGTCCCATTTACCGGAATTACTTTTGAAAATAAGACAAAGGAGATTCCAAAAATTAAAAAGTAACTGCCGACGAGAATGGAAATTTGGGATTTATTTAGTTTCATCTAATTATGTTAACCGTTAATAGTTTTTAATATAGCGTTTTTTTCCTCTTTTGACAAAGTGGTGTTTTGAGGTTGACCATCTTTTATGCTCTTGGCATAAACCCGGGTAAAGTCGCGATTATGAAGAGAGGTAAGAATAATACCTGAATTTTGTTTATCCAAAAGAGTGATAATGAAGCTTTGGTCACCTCCCAAACCATCGAAAGGATTGAATCTAGTAAGGCCAACTTTGGAAATAGCTTTGTTTAGACCAGATAAATCAATATCAGACTGTGTCAATAATGGTTTTGCTACTTTCTTTTGTGATAAGTTTCTCTTATAAACTATGAAAGCTAGGTATAGCAAAGCTAGAAGATTAAAAAGAGTGATTGAATAAAACAAAAAATTCATAGCTGAATAATTGTAACAAAATATTATGCTATACTGGGCTGTATAAAAATAAATGAGAAAAGAATTCTTGGAAATTGATCATATAAAAAGAGATTTACTCAAAAGCGTAATCTTAAGTGTCTTCGCTATCGGCCTGATTTTTTTAGTCAAACAGTTGTCCAACAATCCTAGTTTAATAAATTATTTTTTTTAAGGAGGTGAGCATTAATGGCGACAATTAAATTTTATAACGTAAAATCACGTAAATCAGTCGAGGTGGACGTTTCAAAAGTTGAAAAAGTAACCTTGAAAAACGGTCGATCTGCTGCTCAGACAATTGATCCGGAAACCGGAGTTAAGATGTTCAAAATCTTATCAGCTGCAGACGCTGCTTTACTTAGTTAAAGACATAAAAAAACCGTAGGGCTAATGCTTTACGGTTTTTTTTGGGTTAAAATAGGATACTTCAAAGAAACTGAAGGGTTAACCCTCCGATTCGGAGGGAGGAAAGTCCGAACCACAAAAAGCAGGAAACCAGTAAAAGGATCGGCGTGAGCTGATGGCAATGCCACAGTGACGAACATTCTCGGTGCAAATCGGGAGGAAGTGAAACGAGCATCCTTTCCGGGGAAATCTCAAGATGAGGCGTTTTACCTAGCTTTTGGAAGTCTCAGGTAGAGAGAGTAGATAGATAACCCTTAAACAGAATTCGGCTTATCAGTTTCTTTGGAGTATTTATTTTTTTTGGGTAATAACCACCCGAGCGATTGAATCGATGGTGATGAACAGAGGGATGGACAAAATTGCTCCGGCAACTCCGCCTAATTTGGCACCGGTGGCCAAAACAAGAATGGTGACTAAGGGATTTAAACCAACGGTGTGTTTCATAATTCTGGGAACGATGATGTTGTTTTCGATTTGTTGAATCAGCATTCCGGCAATGACAGCCAAACCACCAGTTAGTGGCGAAATGGTCAATCCGACCAGACCGGCGATAACGGCGGTAACAGTTGGACCAATATTGGGGACAATTTCCAAGAGACCGGCAACAATAGCCAGAGGAACAGCAAAGGGAAGGCCGAGGATCAGGAAAGCAATATAGGATAAGATGCCGACGATGACCATTAAAAGCATTTGGGCATTGACCCAGGAACCTAGTCTTTTTTCTAAATTTTCCAAAATGGTTAACACTTTTCTCTTGCCTTGGAGCCCGAAAATACTGAAACTGTATTTGTCAAAGTTTTTCCTCTCTAAAAGAAGGTAAAAAGTAATAACAAAAATTACAAAGGCGGAAAATACGTTGGAAAATATGGAAAGAATAGTTTTGGCAATTTCAGTAGGAAGTCGTTCAAGAATTTGAAACTGAGAAGAAAGATCGATAGCTGAAGTACCAAAAAATGAAAATTCAGATAAAGTCTTGGGTAGAGTATTAATCAAAGCAGTCGTTTGCTCGATAAAGACCGGAATTACTCCGGCAATAACGACTGAAAAGAAAACTAAAATTAAAATATAAAGCAATATAATAGCTAAAGGTCGGGGAATTTTAATTTTTTCAAGTTTAACAACCGTTGGCTGGAGAGCTTCCATAAACAGAAAACAAACAAAAAAGATGACGATAATACTTCTTGAGGACCATAATAAGGAGAGAGCAACCAAAAAAAGAACAGTAAAAATAATAGTTTTGTGGGATATCTCGATTTTTTGAGGTTTCATAAGATAATTTTACACTATATGCTATTTATTTATTAAAATTAATTTGGAATTAATTATTAAGAAATTTATTAACGTATTTGACGGCAGATTGAGAGTAATTATTTTGGGTAATATCAATAAATATAGTATTGGGCATTTTTTTAAACCAGGTTTTTTGACGGCGAGCGTAAGCATGTTCGTCATAAGTCCATTTTGAAATAGCATTAGACATAGTGGATTTTTGTTTGAAATAGGGACGAAATTCTTTATAGGATAGGGTGTTAAGACCAGGTGAACTCCAGGAATAATTTTTAAGAAGATATTTTATTTCTGATAGTAAACCCTGATCTAGGCGAGCTTTGACCCGGGCATCGATGCGGGAGTAGAGGTAGGAATTAGGAGCGGTGAAGGAAAGGTGGAGGAAATCAAAACAATTTACAATCTTCAATCTAGAATCTTCTGTCTTCAATCTACAATCTTCATTTTTGGTAGATAATTTTATTTCGATTTTGCGGATTAGGCGGTGAGGATTATTTTTTTCGGAATTATTTAGGGCGTCAAACGCCCTGCGATCCAGAAAAGAGTATAAATTTTGTAAATTGGAGGTTGAAAAACGGTTTAAGAAAAAACGTAGAGTTTTGTTTGGTTTAACAGAATAAGTTTGTTTGTTGGGATTGATAATAGAATCGATGTATTGACCGGTGCCGCCAACTATTATTGGTAGTTTTTTTTGGGAATGAATTTCAGATATTTTTTGAAAGGCTAATTTTTGATATAGAGCGACGGAAAATGACTGGTCGGGAGTGATGATATCGAGAAGATGAATTGGAGTGTTTTTGGGCTTATCTTTGCCAGTACCGATATCCATACCTTGATAAATTTGTCGGGAATCAGCGGAAATTAGAACACCGTTGAATTTTTTGGCAAGTTTAAGAGCAAGGGCAGTTTTGCCGGTGGCAGTTGGACCGGAGATAATTAATAATTTACAATCTTCAATCTTCAATTATAAAATTTAAACATTAAATCTAAACTCAACAATGTCGTCGGGTTGCATAACGTAATCCCGACCTTCATGGCGAAGTTTGCCTTTTTCTTTGCATGGATTCCAACCGTTTAATTCAACGAAATCCTGATAGGAGGCAACTTCAGCCATAATAAAACCTCTTTCAAAGTCGGTGTGAATAACTCCGGCGGCTTGGGGGGCAGTGTAACCTTTTTTGATGGTCCAAGCTCGGACTTCTTTTGGACCGGCAGTGTAGTAGGACTGGAGGTCAAGAGTTTCATAGGCTTTTTGGATAACTCGCTCTAATCCGGAAGATTCAACCCCAAGTTCTTTTAAATAAGAGAGTCGATCTTCTTCGGACAACTCGGATAAATCAAATTCGATTTTGGCACAAATAGGAACTACATCGTAATCTTCAATCTTCAATTTAGAATCTTCAATGTTGATATATGCCGATTCGTCGACGTTTATCACCACAAAATATGGTTTGGCGGTGAGCAGAAAAAAATCACGAAGAAATAATTTTTCATCGTCGGTTAAGGAGATATGACGAGCAAGAATCCCCTTGTCTAATTCTGATTTTAATTTTTCGGCTAATAAAAATTTTTTAGTGATTTTTTCTTTAGGATTATTTTTGTTGGTGGAAATATATTTGTCGATTGATTCAAGATCTTTGATAATCAATTCGGTTTGGATAACCTCAAGATCGCCCTGAGGATCGACGGAACCTTCTTTGATAATGCTTTGATCTGAAAATGCCCTAACTACATGACAAATAGCATCACAATCACGGATGTTGGTTAAAAATTTATTACCTAGACCCTCGCCTTGGGAGGCACCTTTGACCAAACCAGCAATGTCGACAAACTCGACGGCAGCGGGGACAATCTTTTGAGTTTTGACAATGTTGGCCAATACCGGAAGTTTGTCGTCGGGCACTTCAACTACACCGACATTGGGATCAATGGTACAAAAGGGATAATTACTGGCGTCAGCCACTTGTTTACCTAAAAGGGCGTTGAAAAGGGTTGATTTACCAACGTTGGGCAGACCGACGATACCGATAGAAAGTTTGGACATGTAGGTATTTTAGCAGAAACATAAATAATGATGGAACTACTTGATAATATGATAAAATCGGCCATGACACTAGAAACTAAAAGATGGCGATCTCTACCTTGGAATTTTCCCTTAAATCATCGAAAAGTAAGTGAGGGCGAAAAAATAGTACACAGAAAAGTGTTAACAGAAGGAGTTTATAGATGGTCTGTCAAAAGTTTACCGGGGGATATTGTAGAGACTGTGCACAAATTACCATATACTCTTGATTTTAATGGCAATTTATATTCATATGAACCAAGTCTGAGAAAAAGAGAAGTCTTTGCTGAAGAGGTGAATGGTTTCGGTCCTGACGATAAGCCTTGGCGGTGGATGGAGAAGAAGAAAAAGTAAATTATTTATTTTTGGTCTATCCAACCTTTTTTTCTGAGATACTTATGGATACGTTCCTGGTGTTTTTGGTGTTTTTCAAAAATTTTGTTGGCTTTTTCGTCGGAGACAAAGTCTAAACGGACACAGGCAATGGGAACCCGGGAAGTTTGAGAGTCGTATATTCTTAATTCGCAACAAGTATTGATTTTATTTGAGCTTATAGCAACGTGCCCCAGGTTATTTTTTCTTACAGTAATATTTTCGTTTATATCAAACCAGTCAATTTCATGGATATCATCTTTCCATGGACTAATTATTTGACCACCGATTGGGTCAGTAACAATTTCGATTCTTTTATGCCCAGGATTACGTATTTCCACACTACTTGACCAAGAAGGTTCACCGCTGCGATCTTTTTTTCTAAGGTAAACGCCACTATTTAAATCAATCACATTTGGTCCGTGAGGAGAATAAATGTTTTCTTCACCATGATAATCTGGAAGCCTGGGAAAAAATTTACCTGTATTTTGTTGAACACTTAAAACAACACATTCGGGATATTTTTCGGTTTTATTTCCACCTGCCATTAAGGTAATATAATATATAAGATAAATATTTTCAACTTTTTGAGTAATTAATGTATCCAAAACATTTGTCGGAAAAAATTAGAGAAGAGGTGGCTTTAAGTTATNNGATTTTTGGAATGGGTTACATGGAATAAGTATGGGATTTAAATTGAAAAATATTTTGTATTTAGTGACGGCAGAAAATGTGGTTTGGTCTAAACAACAATTCAAATGTCAGGATATTAATTTTGGAGTTGAATTAGATAGTACTAGAAAGATAAGACCCGGAAAAATTAAAGGGCAAGAGTTTGCTGATTATTACTATAAAGATGATGAAATTAGGGTTAAAGAACTGAAAAATGTGTTAAAAATTCGGGGAGAAAATGAGGAAAGAGAGAGCGATCCGATTGTAGTGATTGAAAATAACGAGTTGATGTCGGTTCATGATGGAAACGGTCGACTAGCCAGACATATTCTGGAAAACAAAAAGGAGATTTGGGCTTTTGTGGGAAAAATGAAAGGTAAGGTGCCGACAAACTATTGGCTGCCGACTAGTTTTTTAATTGAATATCTTTTTTATGTTTATAAAGCGATTGATGAGGAGAACGAGGAATTGTTTATAAAACAGATAGCAGTATTAAAGGATATGTTAAGTTTCTCGGAAAGTGGAAAATATGAGTTAAGACATAGAGCTTTGACAAGTAAAGAACCCTATAGATCAAAAATTCTTGGAGAGCTTCGAGAGTTGGCGGTGGCGGATAACTAGACGGGGGTCTGAGTCGATAATTTTTTGTGCTTCAAGTAAATATTTTTTATCTTTGGTAAGCTCGGCCAACCGCATGTTGCATCCGGACAACCAGACATTATAAACAAAAGAGTCGGTGGTTGATTCAAATTTTTTAATTAATTCTTGGCCATCTAAAAGGTTTTTGAGACCGATTTGGGTTTTGCCGGCCCGGTATTGGGCTTCACCAAGATGATATTGGAAATCACCTTTTTCGGCCTCTTCTTTGGGATAGTTTTCAAATGCTTTTAAATAATATTTTTCGGCTGGTAAATATTTTTTTCGAAGCATTTCCATTTCTCCTAAACGAAAATAACAACGATGAATTTTGGGAGTAATTTTAAATTTTAAAGCAATTTCGAGTGATGATAAGGCGGAGTGGAGAGCTAAATTAAAATAAACATAGTCGTCTGATAATAAAAATAAATGCTTATAGGTTAAGCATCGACCACCTAGGGCTTCGGTTAAACTAAAATAATTGGCTTCTTTCTGATATTTTAAAATTACTTCTTCGTAAAGTTTTAAAGCGTCTAAGAGCTTATCACTCTCTCGAAGTTTTTCGGCTTTTTTATGCAACTCCTTGGTGGTATTTTTCATAGTTTATTGTAACAAAAAGCCCTCCGATTCGGAGGGCTTTAGGAATTCTTTAAGTAGAGAATTACTTCACCATTTTCTTGATCTTGGTGCCGGGAATATATCGGGGCATTCTGCGAGCAGCAATATCTTTAGATTGTTTGCTACCGATAGCTTTAATAGTTTTCTTTTTAAACATTTTGGTTTTGAATGTTCCAAAACCGGACAGTTTTACCACTTCACCTGAGGCGAGTGATTTCATAATTTCGGAGAGAAAAGTCTCAACAGCGACTTTGGCAGCTTTTTTGCTGAGTTTGGCTTTTTGAGAAACCAGCTCGATTAGATCTTTTTTGGTCATTAGTTTTTTTGATTACTAAATTTATAATTCATTTTAATATTAGCGTAAGAGGTGGCAAAATGCAACACTTATGAATCGTTTTTAACCGCAGATTTATTGATTTTACTGCCAACGACAGTGCTGCTGGTTCTGAGTTCACGGACAACAGTAACTTTAATTTGTCCAGCCCATTTTGCTTCTTCTTCGAGTTTTTCGGCAATATTTTGACTAAGGACCGTGGCCTCAGAATCAGAAACCTGGGAAGGTTCGACAATAACCATTACCTCTCGTCCAGCTTGATATGCAGCAACACTAATGACACCGGGAAACGATCTGGCAACTTCTTCGATGTTTTGCATCCTCTTGAGATATTCTTCATGAACTTCATAGCGAGCACCAGGGCGGGCACCTGAAGCAGCGTCACCGATATAGACAATGACCGATTCAACAGAAGAAAATTCTTTATCTTCATGGTGTTCGGCCACGGCATTAATAACGGCTTGTGGTAATTTATATTTACGAAGTAAATCAACACCTAAATCGATATGAGTCCCTTCCTGATCAACGATTACTTTACCAACGTCGTGGAGCAGGGCTCCTAAACGAACGGTGTTGATATCGGCTTTGAGTTCATGAGCTAGAGCAACAGCGATTTTGGTGGCTTCAATAGTATGCTTAGCTAGATTTTGACCATAAGAATAGCGATATTTGTATTTACCAATTTCTTTGATCAAATCGATGGGTAAATTGAATACACCAACTTCTTGGCAAATCTTCTTGCCCTCGGAAACTAAGATTTTATCCATTTCTTGCTTGGTTTGTTCAACAATTTGCTCGATTTTTACCGGCTGAATTCGGCCGTCTTTGATCAACTTTTCTAAAGAAACTTTGGCAATTTCGCGACGGGTAGAGTCGAAAGAGGAAATACGGATATCATTGGTTTCATCTAATTCGAGCTCAACTCCGGTGACTTTTTCGAATGCGCGGATGTTTCGGCCTTCACGACCAATAATTTTACCTTTGATTTTTTCATCGGGTAGAGTAATAGTGGAAACGGTATATTCGGCAACATATTCGGTCACACCATGGCGAATGGCATCGACCAATAGTTCCTTAGAAAGTTCGTCCTCTTTATTGCGAATAGCGTCTTTGGCTTCTTCAATTTTTTTGGAAATCCAAGAAGACATTTTTTTCTCAGTGCTACTGATAATTAATTGTTTGGCTTTTTCGACATCTAAACCGGAAATTTGTTCAAGTTTATCGAGTTGTTTGCGGTATAGGTCATCAATTTGATTACTTTTTTGTTTAATTTCAGTGGACAAGACGTCAAGATTTTTTTCTTTATCAAGCAAATAACGCTCTTTTTCGTCGATAGAAGACAAACGTCTTAAGACCTCTGATTCTTTTTGAAAATTTTGGGATTGGATTTCTTTGGCTGAATCCAGAATTTTTTGAGCTTCTTTAGTGGTTATAGCGGGTTTTTGAGTGGTCGCAGGTTGAGGTTGGATAGATACCTGAGCAACGGAGTTAACCACCTCGGGTGATTTTTTGGAAGAGAAGACGACCCGATTCTTATCAGATTGATCGCCTGTCTCTTTATTTTTAACAGTTTTAACAGAATGACTCTTGGGAGTATCTTTGGCGGTAACACTTGGATCCGCGAAAATATCTTTAACTTTCGAAAGAAATGAATTGAACATAAAAACCTCCAGGCTACTTTTTACCCAAAAAAACTATTCTTTAGATGATAGATATAGATATCGGAATCTGAATTGATCTTGTAAAAAAAGTGTCAATTAATATCATGAATGCTTTTTTGGGATGTAAGTAATTAAAATTTAATTTTGAACAAATTTTATAAATTTGGGTATATGTATTTTACTTTGCTTTTAGGAAATCGTCAATGACTGTTTTTACCTCAGAATGGGTAAAACCTTTTCGGAGCATGGAGCGAATAAACTTGTTTTTGGTATTAAAGTCCGCCAAATCTTGTGGTTTGGAAAATTTTTTAAGAAGATGTTTTTTTATGTTTTGTGATGAATCAATTTGAGAAAAAATATCATCGGGAAGATTTTTAAGATTAACCCCTTTTTGGAGGAGTAAAAAGCGGATAAATTGGGGTGATTTTGCACGGTGCCGATTGATAGCATATTTGGCATAATCGATATCGTTTAATAGACCCAGATCTTCAATATCTTGAATAACCTGATCAGTAACTAATGTATTTTTAGTAATTTCTTTAAATAGCGGATATTTTTGGGATAGCAGATATTTTTTTTGGAATATTTTTTGGTTAAGAATTTTATTGGTTTTAGGAGAAGCCGCAATTTGCCTAAGAGCAAATTCTTTGATTAAATAACTAAATGAGGTTTGAATGAGTGAATTAAGCTGGTCAGTATCCAATAATTCGCCTTTTTTTAGAGACAACTTGATTACATCGTCAATTAACAGCGGTAAATAATTTCCGTCACTTAATTGGACATTGGCCCTGGAGGGAATAGCACTCTTTTTGATTGATTTAATCAAAAGCTTACTCATTATCTTTTGTTGGAGATTCGGGATTTTTGACTTTTTCCCAAATTTTTGCCTGAATATCTTTGGTGGTTTTGGGATTATCTTTTAGATATTTTTTAGTGGCTTCACGACCCTGAATGTTTTGACCGTCTATTTTAAAGAAAGCACCGGCTTTGGTGATGAGACCATGGGAGATGGCTAAATCAACTAGACTACCCATGACAGAAATACCCTCGGTATTCATGATGTCGAATTCGGCTTCCTTAAATGGTGGGGCAACCTTATTTTTGATTACCCTAGCTCGGTGCTGTGAGCCAATAGAATCACCGGAAGCGGTTTTGATGTTGGCGATTTTACGCAAGTCAATTCTGACAGATGAATAGAATTTTAAAGCCAGACCGCCAGGAGTTGTTTCAGGATTGCCGAACATAACACCAATTTTTTGGCGAAGTTGATTGGTAAAGATTACTACGGATTTTGATTTAGAAATAGCGCCGGTAAGTTTGCGAAGAGCTTGAGACATGAGGCGAGCTTGAACACCCATCATGGAATCGCCCATATCTCCTTCTATTTCGGCTTTGGGAACCAAAGCGGCGACAGAATCTACAACAATAACGTCAACGGCGTTACTGCGAACCAGGGTTTCGACAATTTCCAGAGCCTGTTCGCCATTGTCGGGTTGAGAGATTAATAAATTATCAAGATCAACACCAACGGCGACTGCCCGAGAAGGGTCGAGGGCATGTTCGGCATCGATAAAGGCGGCAGTCCCACCGGCTTTTTGAGCTTCGGCAACTACGTGGAGAGAAACAGTAGTTTTACCGGAAGCTTCAGGTCCAAATATTTCAGTAACCCGGCCACGAGGTAAACCACCAACACCAAGGGCAATATCGAGGGGCAAACAACCAGTAGGAATAACTTCGACCCGCATTCCGGCTTCTTTTTCACCCATTTTCATAATGGCTCCATCGCCGTAGGCTTTGGTGATTTGTTCCATAGCGAGACGAACGGCCTGCATTTTTTTATCTTTAAGCTCATCGATTTTGACTGTTTTTATCTTGGCTGGTTTTTTTGTCATTTTTTTAATAATTTTTAAGATTCTGTAATAGTGATATCAAGAAAAAGGAGTCGGTGTCAAGGAGTAAAACCGAAGAAAAGGCGAAACTCTTGAAAGTTCCTGTTAAAATTACAATTCTTTGCGGTATAATAATAAGGCCTTAACCTCGGGGATTGGCGCAATTGGCTAGCGCGCACGCATGGGGTGCGTGAGGTTGCTGGTTCGAATCCAGTATTCCCGACAAAATGTTTTATGTATACTTTTTACGGAGTTTACGAAACGGTAAAATATATACTGGTTGCACTTCACAAAGCCCTAAAGATAGACTAGATGAACATAATCGTGGAATCAACAAGTTTACATCTGAAAACAAGCCTTTTGAATTGGTTTATTTTGAAGAATACATATGCAAAGAAGATGCCAGGAAAAGGGAGTTGTTTTACAAAAGTGGTTTTGGGCGTAAAATCAGAGACATAATACTTGGTGAGGTTGCTTCCGCCAAAGGCGGATCAGCCTGTGGCTGAGGTTCGAATCCAGTATTCCCGACTTCGTTCTCGTTTCACTCGGACTACGTCGGGTAAACCCGACAGCGTAATAAATCGTCTAGCGATTTAAACGCTGTCTGAAACGTATAAATTTCATTATAAATTTATTACGTTTCGACATACGATTTAACTTTCTTAAATACTTAACTTAATTTCTCTTGTATAAGTAAAATATTGTGCTATATTTTAGGAATGAATTTTAAGATTGATTTTAAAGAACTTGGTTTAGAAGTTAGTTCAAGTAAGCTATCGAGCAGTCGAAGTACCAGTAGTGCTAAAAAAATTTTTAGGAAAGTAAGATCGGATAGAATAAAAGGGTTTTTAGGTGAGTGTTAATAGAAGAATGAATAAGAATAAAGTGTAAAAACCAAAATATTTTAATTTTTGTTGAATAACAATTTTTCTGAGTAGTTTAAGTGAAATTAAGCCAGTTACAAAAGTAATTATAAAAGCGATTGTGGCTGAGCTGGTATTTACGTCGAGGGTACTGAAGTCAGACAAACCTAAAATTAGGGCGCCAATAGAAACGGGAATAAATAATGAAAAAGAAAATTTAAAAGCAAAGGCAGGACTTAAGCCTAATAATAATGAAGCGACTATAGTGGAGGCAGACCGGGAAACACCCGGAAGTATAGCTAACGCTTGGAACAGACCGATAATAAGGGCTTTTTTGTAGGTAATTTGGGATTCAGATTTTTTTAGAAAATGGGTGGTGAACAATAAAATGGTGGTTATTAAAAAAGTGAAAATGAGTGACTGGGGATTGGTAAATAAGGCGTCGATATAGTTTTTGGCAAAATAGCCGATAATTACGGCCGGTATAGTACCAACGATAATATATTTTAAATTTGAAAAAAAGAATTTAATTTGATGGCGGAAAAAGAAAATGACAGAAAAAAGGGTGGCAGTGTTTAAAAAAATGTCTAAAGTAAGCGAAGGAGTAAGTCGAAAAAATAGTTGAAATAAATGTAAATGGCCAGATGAAGAAACCGGCAAAAATTCGGTAAGACCCTGGACAAGACCCAGAAAAATAATTTGCAATAAATCCATGGAATTATTGTAGCAAGAAAAGGCTTTGAAGATTCACTTGAAAGCGATTAACGCTTTGGAGACTGTCTTTTACGACGAGATTTACCACCCATACCAACCATTCTTCTTTGTCGAACACGGGAATCTACAGTGAGTAAGCCGGCTGATCTAAGTAAGGAAGTGAACTGGATAGGATCACTTTTTTGAATTGATCGGGAAATACCCAAAACGACGGCTTCGAGCTGGCTGATTTTCCCACCACCGGTAACTGAAGCTTCGAAATAGAATTTACCTACAGTATCGGTTACTTTAAAAGGTTTTTGATAAAAAACGTCAGTGTTTTTGTCTTTGAAGTAGACATTAGCTGGTTTTTGATTGACGGTTGAAGCCTGTTTACCCGAGAATAGTTTTACTTTGGCAATTGCCGAACGACGTCGACCAACTGAATAAGTATATTTATTGGTTGATTTTGTCTTCATAGTGATGATTGGCATCGGCAAAAATTTTTAATCTAGCCATACGATTTTTTCGGATTCGGTTTTTGGGAATCATACCCATAACAGCGTGATGGATTACTTTCCGGGAATCTTTGGCCATCATTTCCTCAAAAGTTAACTCTTTAAGGTTGCCGGCATAACCGGTGTAATGGTAATAAATTTTGTTTTTGGCTTTTTTACCGGTAACAACTACTTTGTCTGAGTTTATGACAACAACGTAGTCACCGTCATCCCGATGAAAAGAAAATCCGGAAACTGATTTGCCGATTAGCATTTGGGCGATCGAAGTTGCAGCTCTGCCAAGTGTTTTGCCAGCAACATCAACTAGGTGCCATTTTCGATTTACTTGATTTCCTTTGGTTACAGTAGTTTTAGGTTTCATAGTGATTGTTTCTTTTTTGATGTAACTTTAGTTATTTTTTTCTCAACAGCCGGCTTTTTAACTGTCTTAGTTTTTTTGGCTTCAACTTTTGGAGCTTCTTTGAAGGAAATGTCTTTAACAAAATGGAGTTTAACGATTAAGGCATCGTCACCTTGCCTGACCTTGACACGGGTCATTTTGGTAAAATTTGAGTTAGAATCGGGAAAAACTAAATTGATTTGCTTACAGACCATATCAACTTGTTTGCGATCTTGAAAAATTTTGTAAATCTCACGTTTGGCTGAAAGATCGTTCTTTTTGGCAAGAGTACAAATTTTTTCAACCATGGGAACCAGGGCTTTGGCCTTGGCTTGAGTGGTATTTATGTAGGAGTGAGTAAACAAAGCCTTGGTTTGAGATCTAAAAAGCCCCTGTCTTTGATTACGGTTACGACCTAGTTTTTTACCAAAAATACGGTGTTTCATGAGTTATTTCCAATTAAAGTTTTTCTCTTTTAACCAGATATCGATAACTTTTAGAGATTTTTCACCGACGTTTTTGGCTTTACTAACTTCAAGTCGACCAGCTTTGATTAAATGATCAATAGTGGTAAAACCAGCTTTTTTAAGAGCGTTGGTAACCCGAAGAGGAAGCTCAATTTCTTCGATAGAGATTTCACCGACTGAAAAGGCGGGATTGCTAGAAATTGTAATAACTTCTTCCTCGAAATCCTTAGGATCGACAATTTGCCTAAGAGAGCTGATTAGATCTTTGGCGGCCATTTTAAGAGCCATTAAAGGGTCAATCGAACCGTCGGTCCAAATTTCCATAATTAATTTATCGTAGTTGGATTTTTTACCTAAACGGGTTGGCTCAACAGAATAGTTGGCTTTGAGAACAGGAGTGAAATTAGCGTCGAGAATAATTTCGCCGACAATATCGGTTTTTTGTTCACGAGCTAAAGTGTAGCCAACTCCCCTTTCGATGGTAAGTTCAATTTTTAGACTGGACTTGGCATCTGATAAAGTAGCGATGTGCTGATCGGGATTGGAAACTTTACAGACTTCAGTGTCGGCAATATCGGCGGCGGTGACAACTCCAGCACCATTTTTTTCGAGAATTAAAACAGTAGGTTCGTCTTTGTTGTAGGTAAATTTTACTTTTTTAAGATTAAGTGAAACATCAACTAGGTCTTCTTTGACACCGGGAAGAGTGGTAAACAGATGATTAGCGCCATCAATCCGGATTCGGGTAATGGCAGCACCAGGAACTGTAATTAAAAGAACTCGGCGCAAACTATTTCCCAGGGTGTGGCCAAAGCCACCAATCAAGGGGTATAGTTCAAATTTACCGTAACCTTGGGAGGTTTTGACGGTGTTTATATGAAATTTGCTTGTATCTATCACGTTTTTTTCTCCTTTTTTAACGAGAGTAATATTCAATAATTAAGTTAATATCGATACCATGATCAATCTCTTCGAGATTGGGAAGAGAAATAATCTTGGCTTCGAATTTATTTTTGTTGACGCTTATCCACAGGGGAGCATCAAAATCTTTTTCGTTGAGTCTGAGCGAATCTTGATTAAGTTCGATGGAGGTTTTATCGAGACTGATAATATCGTTAATATTGACTAAGTATGAAGGGATATTAAGTTTTTTGCCATTTATTAACACATGACCGTGACTAATAAGCTGTTTGGCATGAGAGCGTGAGAGAGAGAGTCCAGAAACGTAAATGACGTTGTCAAGCCTGTTTTCGACTAGGGTCATTAAATTGTCACCAACTGAACCTTTAAGCTTTTTGGCTTTAAGATAATAATTTTTGAATTGAGTTTCGGCAATGCCGTAAATTCTTTTGGCTTTTTGTTTGGCACGAAGCTGAATACCGTAATCAGTAGGTTTACTTTTGCGTTTGATACCGTGCATTCCTGGAGGAACGGCACCTTTTTTGTCGATAGGACATTTAGTGAAACAACGAGAGCCTTTTAGATATAGTTTGACACCCTCTGTGCGACAAAGACGACATTTGGAATCAAGGGTAATTCTGGACATAGGTTTATATTATACTCGCCTTTGCTTGGGAGGTCGAGGACCGTTGTGGGGAACCGGGGTAATATCGGAAACCATTTCGACATCGAAATCTCTTTTTGAACGGAGAAAACGAAGTGAAGCATCCCGACCGACACCCGGACCTTTAAGATAAACTGCTAATTTTTTGATACCGTATTTTTTGGCGGCTTCAAGTGCTTTTTCGATAGCGGTTGAAGCGGCATAAGGAGTTGATTTTCGAGCACCTTTAAAGCCAGCGTTGCCGGAACTTGACCAGGAAAGCGTGTTACCTTTGGGATCAGTGACAGTAACAATAGTATTGTTAAAAGAAGAATTGACATAAAGTCGACCTTCGGAAAAGTTTTTGAGGGCTTTTTTGGCTGATTTATTGGGAGTAGCTTTGTTCATAAGATTATTAGGTATTTTTGGCAGAAGAAGCAGCTTTTTGCTGTGTTTCCATTTTTGCCCATGCTTCCTTGGTTAATGAACCGACAGTTTTTCTTTTACCTTTGCGGGTACGAGAATTTGTTTTGGTTCTTTGGCCACGGGAAGGTAGGTTAACAATGTGTCGGATGCCCCGATAGCATTTAATAGCTTTTAAACGATCAATGTTTTCTCTGATTTCTTTTTTTAGATCACCTTCGGTTTTGAATTCTTCGAGGGCTTTTACAAGCTTTCCAATGTCTTCACGACTTAAGTCTTTAACGCGAATATCCAGGCTAATACCGGCCTTTTTGGCCAATAATTTGACATTAGTAGGGCCAATACCAAAAAAACGGGTAAAGGCGACTTGGGATTTTTCGTGATCTGGTATTTCTACACCGGAGATTCTCATATAAGTTTAACCTTGTCTTTGGGTATGTCTTTTGGTGGAACAAATAACACGTCTGGCACCACTTCGGATGACTATTTTGCAATTTTTGCAACGACGTTTGATACTAGATTTTACTTTCATAAGTGCTTGGATATTTTAACCTAAGATTGGCAGAATATCAAAGAGTAAATTTAATTTAGATTCGATAGACGATTCGACCTTTCTCGCCTTCAGGGCTGAGAACCAGGGAAACATCATCTCCAGCAACAACGCGGATGCGGTGAAGCCTAAGTTTGCCGGCAAGATGGGCGATTATTATGTTTCCGTTTTCAAGTCTGACCCGATATAAAGAATTGGGAAGAACTTCGGTAACGGTACCTTTGGTTTGAGGATCTTTCATTTTTTAGTAAATTTTAATAGAAAAATAATAATTAATAATTAATTTTTGATAAGTAAATCTATCTTTTGACAAATGTCGTTGAAAATAGGTTCGATGGGACGGTTGCCGTCGACCTCAAAAAGTTTTTTTAATTTTTGATAATGATAGATAATCGGATCAGCGGTATCATCGTATGATTTTTGTCGGGAAGCGATGGCTTTGGGGTTATTATCAGTACGAGCTAAATCCTGAAAAGTCCGGCCCATTTTTTGGCGACGTTGAGCTATTTCTTCATAAGTGACCGATAAAAGGATTAACAGAGATACGGTTTGGTTTCTAGAAGAAAAATATTCTTCAATTAGTAGGGCCTGATTGAGCATTCGGGGAAAGCCGTCAATAATAAAATTTGAATTGTTTATTAATTCTAATTTTTCCCTTAAAACTCGATAAGCCAGTTCGTCGGGGACCCATTTACCTTGATCAATATATTTTTTGGCTTCAAGGCCATAATTGGATTTGGCGGCCATTTCATCGCGAAGTAACTGACCCATGGAAAGATGAGTAAGGCCGTATTTGTCGGCAATAAGCTTTGCCTGGGTTGATTTACCACTACCTGAAGGTCCGATGATAAATAGATTTAAAGGAGGTCGAGTCATTTAGTAACTTAGTTTGTCGTAATTGTAAGTCTGAACAACGTTTTCAATCTTACGGGTTAACTCAATTATAACTGAGACAGCAATCAAAACAGAAGTACCACCAATGGTTAAGGCAGTAATGTTGGTCATTTTTTGAACCACAGATGGAGAAACGGCAATGACACCCAAAAATAATGCGCCAATAGTGATAACCCGATAAAGCAAATATTTTATGCGTTTTTCGGTGGCAATTCCGGGGCGAATGCCGGGAATAAAACCACCGGATTTTCTTAATTCTTCGGCAATATCTTTTGGTTTAAAAACAACAGTAGTGTAGAAAAAAGTAAAACCAACAACCATTAGAAAATAAAAAGTCATATAAAAGTATGAGTCGGGACTGAATAGACGAGAGATAGTAAGGCCGGCTTGGGCTAAACCGGCTTGAGGCAGCCTAGATAAAAACTGACCCAAAAGTGAAGGAGCAGTGGCTAAGGAAACGGCAAAAATTATGGGCATGACTCCGGCAGTGTTTACTTTTATGGGTAAATAGGTTGTTTGGGCTCTTTTGGCGTAATGAACCGGTATCCGAATAACCGCCTCTTCCACCAAGACGATACCGACAACCAAAGCCAGGGCGATGGCTACAAATATAATTAGATTAAAAGCGGTTTGGGGATTGGAAAAATCAGAAATAGAGAATGTTTGAATAATGCCTAAAGGTAAACGGGAAATGATACCAGCAAAAATTATCATAGAGATGCCGTTACCGACACCAAAAAGATTGATAAGTTCTCCCAAAAACACCATGACCATGGTACCGGCGACCATGCTTAAAACCAAAGCAATTAAGGTAAAAAGAGAAAGTTCGCTGATAATGTTTTGGGAACGGAGAATGCCGTACATGCCAAAAGATTGGATAATAGCGATGGGGATAGTGGCGATTCGGGTATATTGGTTTATTTTGGCCCGACCATACTCGCCTTCTTTACTGAGTTCTTCAAGTTGGGGAACTACGAGACCTAATAATTGAAACAAAATTGAAGCGTTGATATAAGGATTAAGACCCAGAGCAGCAATGGAAAAATTGGCTAAAGTACCACCGGAAAAAATGTCTAATAGAGACAAAAATTGATTTTGATCAAAAAATGAACGAAGAAGAGTTAAGTTGACACCAGGAACCGGGATGTGAGCAATCAGGCGGAAGATAACTAAAACCAAAAGAGTGAACAAAAGTCGGTTGCGGATAATAGGGGTTTTTAGGCTTTCAACGTAGACGGAAAGTGAACGTAAAATCTGATTCATTAGTCTATCTTACCACCCGCGGAAATGATTTTGGATTGGGCAGATCTGGAGACTGTAAGTTTGGAAATAGTCAGAGCTTTTTCTAATTTACCCCAACCTAAAATTTTGACACCGTGATTTAACTCAGACAAAGAAAGAGTCGATTTTTTTGAAAGCGAAGTCAAATCTACTGTTTCATTGTTTTTAAACCATTTATTTAGTTGGTCTAAGTTGATAATGGTGAAAGTATATTTGGAAGTGAGACGGTGTTTACCTCTCATAAAAGGCATTCTTTTAATCCAACCTTTTTTGATTTTGGAACCATCAAAGGTTAATTTGGTTTTTCCACGAACGTTGTCACCCTTGGCTCCCCTACCGGTAGTGTGTCCACCTTTTTTGGAACCATAACCACGACCAACTCTTTTGCTGGATTTTTGAGTAGATTTGGAGAGATTAGATAGGATATCCATATTATTTTTGGTTCATTATCGTCAGAGCTTTGAGAGTTGCCCAAACGTTAAGAGATTTAGTTTTTGAACCAATAATTTTGCTAACAATGTCTTTGATTCCGGCTAATTCAACAACTGAACGGACAGGTCCACCGGCGATAAGACCGGAACCTTTTTTACCAGGACGAAGTAGGACAATAGCGCCTTTAAATTTTAATTGAATGGAATCTTTGATAGTACCATCGACAATTTTTACCTCGATCATGCTTTTTCGGGCTTTTTGGATAGCTTTTTGGATAGCATCAGCTACCGATTTGGCTTTTCCCAAACCAACACCGACACGGGATTTTTTGTCTCCAGTGACAACCAAGGCAGTAAAATGAATTTGGTTTCCACCTTTGGTTTTCTTAGACACCCTTTTGATTTCAACGACTTTGTCGGTGAATTCAGAAATTGGTTTTTCGTATTTATTTTGATTTCCAAATTGATTCATAGTTAGAATTTTAAACCATTATCGCGAGCAGCTTGAGCCAAGGCTTTTACCCGACCGTGATAACGATAAGGTCCTCGGTCAAAACGAATATAAGAAACTTTTTTAGCGACAGCCAGTTTGGCAATTTGTTTACCGACAAGAGCGGCAATTTCAGTTTTGTTTAATTTATCAGTCGATTTGACAACTTTCGAAGATGAAGAAACGATGGTTTTGCCGTGTTTATCGTCAATAATCTGAGCCCAAATATGACGGTTGGAGCGGAAAACGCTAAGTCTGGGAACACCCAAATTGATGGCTAGTTTTGATCTAACCCGAAGTGATCGCTTGGCTTTAGGATTTTTGATAATGTTAGTCATATTATTTTAGGCTTTGGCTGTTTTACCAGCTTTAAGTTTAATAAATTCATCAGCGTAACGGATACCTTTGCCTTTGTATGGTTCAGGTTTGCGAATTTTACGAATATTACTGGCTACCTGTCCGACAATGGTTTTGTCGATGCCAATAACATTAATCTTGGTGTCTTCGGTAACTATAAATTCGATGCCCTGAGGAGCCTCAATTATTACCGGGTGGATATAACCTGCGTGAACGGTGAGTTTGTTTCCGGAAACTGAAGCTTTGTAGCCCGTACCTCTGATTTCCAGATTTTTTTGCCAAGGAGTGATAACTCCCTGAACCATATTGTTTAGATGAGCCCGGATAGTGCCGTGATTGGACCTAACTTTTTTGTCTTCAGTAAGTCTGGTGACAGTTATCTGACCATTATCAACCGATACTTCAATTTTTTGAGGAAGATTGAGAATAAGTTCGCCTTTTGGGCCAACTACTTTAACAACGGAACCGTCAATAGTGACTGAAACCTCGGGTGGAATGGTGATTATTTGCTTGCCAATACGGGACATATTTAGAAAATTTCGGCAATGATTTCGCCACCTAAACCTTTAACTTTGGCTTCTTTTTGGGACATTAGGCCAGAAGAAGTGGAAATAATGATGAGTGAGTTTTGAGTTTTTCCCCAAGGAAGGGAGGTTGATTTTTGATAAAATCGGCGTCCGGGCTTGGAAAATAAGGCTACCTGGCTGATTCTGGGAATTAGATTTTGATATTTTAAATTAATTTTTATTGATTTTTTATCTTCGGAAACTTCGTAGGTATCGATAAAATTATGTTTTTTAAGAATATCTAAAATAGATCGATTGAATTTGGAATTTGGGGCCAAGATAGTTTTACGACTAGCAAGATAGCCGTTTTTGAGTCTGATTAATAGGTCGGTTGAAAGTGAAGTGATCATNNCGGAAACATAGCCGACAAAGCGAGAATAAACGGATATAACCATGGGGACGACCGCAAAGGCTGCAACGGTTGTGATGCCGTACAGAATATTTTAGTTTTTTAGATTCGCGAGCTATTTTAGCTTTTGTGGCCATATTTATTTTTCAAATGGAAACCCTAGGGCGGATAATAACATTTTTGAGTCTTCTTTTGAAGAAGCAGATATACACAAAGTAACCTGAATAGGGCGAATTTTGGTAACTTTGTTAAGGTCAATTTCGGGGAAATAGGTCTGATCTTTGATGGTTAGGTTGTAATTGCCGGCATTGTCAAAAGCATTGGCAGATAAGCCTTTGAAATCACGAAGTCGGGGTAAAACTAAATTGAATAATTTTTCGACAAAATCGTACATTCGGGCTCCCCGAAGAGTGACTTTGAGGGCGAGGGGATCATTTTCTCTAAGCTTAAAAGTAGAAATTGATTTTTTGGCACGACAAAGTTGAGCTTTTTGACCAGTGATTGCCTGAATTTCAGTTTCAGCACTGGCCAATGATTCGGCAGATTCCCGAGCATCAGTGACCCGATAGTTTATAACCACTTTAGTGAGCTTGGGAAGAGAAAAAACGTTTCGTTTTGGCTGAATCTTGACGATTTTTTCAGAAATGATTTTTTGATAATCTGTTTTTAGCATTTTATGATTTAATCTTTGAACTGATGATAGGAGTTTTACATTTTCGGCAATATCGGTTTTTTTCGCCAGCCCTGTCGATTAAATAAGATACTCTAATTGTTTTTTGACAATTGGGACAGACTAGAGCCACTTTTGAAATTGTATAAGCTCTCTCTTTTTCAACAATACCACCAGCTTGATTTTTGGTAGCTTTGACATGTTTCTTGTAAATATTCAGACCTTTAACCAAAACAGTTCTTTTTTTAGGAAAAGTTTTGATAACTTCTGAAACTCGGCCTTTGTCTTTACCGATAAGTATTTTTACTTTGTCTCCAGTGATAATTTTCATATTAATAGACCTCCTTGGCCATTGAAGCAATTTTATTAAATCCTGCGTCTTTTATTTCCCGGGCAATTGGACCAAAAATACGGGTACCTCGGGGGTTTTTTTGTGAATCGATAATTACACCGGCATTGTCGGAGAAACGGATATAGGAACCATCGGCTCGGCCAATTTCTTTTTTGGTTCTGACGATGACCATTTTAACTTTTTCTTTTTTCTTGACTAAACCATTGGGAATTGCCTCTTTGACAACAGCTAAAACAATGTCACCAATAGTGGCTTTTTTGTGAAAATGGCCCTTGTAGACATGAATTACCATGACGAGTTTAGCGCCACAATTGTCGGCTGGTTTGATAATACTTCTTAGTTGAACCATGGTTATTTGGCAATAATTGCTTTTTTAATAATTTCGACAGTAGTAAATCTTTTAAGTTTGCTTAGAGGTCGGGTTTCGCTGACTTTAACAATATCGCCGATTGTGGCCGAGAGATTGTTTTCGGAATAAATTTTCTTTCTTTTTTTAACAATTTTTTTGTAGACCGGGTGACGGGAAATATAGTCAAGGACCACTACGATAGTATTGGTCATTTTGTCGGAGACGACGGTACCGGTAAAAACTTTACCAGTAGCGGAGACAGTATTAGTGTTAGTATTTTTATTTTTGAGTGTCATTTTGAGCGACCTTAATTTGAGAGTTGATCAAGGATATAGTATACCTGATTTTTTTAAGCTGAGAAGTGTCTTTAAGATTTCCCATGGCCAGTTTCGCCTTGGTCTCGACCAGCTTTTTTTGTAAATCTATGAGTTCCTTTTGAAGTTCGGAGCTTGATTTTTGAAGATAGGAAATTTTATCAGTTTTTTTCATAAATACCAGCCTTATTTTCTTTTTATAATTTTTGTAACTAAAGGAAGTTTAGCGGAAGCCAGTTTAAGAGCTTCACGAGCGATGTTTTCAGG
>DFZG01000023.1:4849-7714 GCA_002382075.1 Candidatus Shapirobacteria bacterium UBA4062 | reverse complement strand
TCCCTGAGGAAAAAAACAAAAAGTATATTTTGATACCGGGTTTGGGGGCGAGCTGGAACACGAGTGCAATAATAAGTGGGGAAAATATTGATAATAGTGATTGGTCTATGACTCCATTTGTAAATAATTATGATAATATCTCGGAATATTTTAATTCAAAAAATCTTAATTACTCTGTATGGAATTATGATTGGAGGAGACCTTTGTTGGAAATTGTATCGGATTTTGAAGAATATGTTGAAAAAAATATTGAAGACGACGATGAAGTTTATGTGGTTGGACATAGTTTGGGTGGGTTGGTGGCCAGAATGTGGTATCAAAAGAATTCTGATGATGACAGAATTGGAAAAATTATTAGTGTGGGAAGCCCGCATAAGGGAGCGACTAAGGCTTATGAGGCTTATAACGGCGCCAAATTAAGCGATAATTTGGATTTTAGTTCAATTATTTGGAACTTGTATTTGACATTAATCAATCAGGGTGACTTTACAAAAGTGGAGACTGTCAGGGAATTGGCACCGATTTTACGGGACTTATCCCCTACCTATGAATTTTTAAATAAAAATAATGTTTTATTTCCCAAAGAAGAAAGTAAATATTTTAACTTATATTTGAGTGATTGGAATAGGGATTTTGGTAACTGGGAAAAGGTGTGGCCAATTGCTGGAACTGGAGAGGAGACAAAATACATAATTAATTTAAAAACCCGGTCAATTTTCGATCAAGTTTTAGATTTATGGCCTGATGGGAAGCCGGATTCTTATGAAGACGGGAACGGTGATGGGACGGTTTTGGTGGACAGTGCCGGATTTGAAAATGATAACCTAATCGAAGTAATAGGGGGACACGGAGATTTGGTGAACATCTCTTTTAATGAGATTTTAAGAATATTGGATATTGAACAAAATGAATCATTGGGTGTTGAAGACGAATATGATGGTCGGCTATTTTATTTAGGATCACCGGCAGAAATGAGAGTTAAATGTGAAGGGATTGATGAAAAATTGGATAACAACGGTTTTGTATTTGTAAGTAGAGCGGAAAATGATAGTAATTGCCAAGTGAAAATTACAGGAACTGGTGAGGGTGTTTATCACTTAGTGATGGCTGACACAACCTTAAATAATTGGCAATATTTTGAAAATAAGATTGAGGATGATGAAGAATTAGTTTTGGATGTAGATAATCAGGCCAATATTATTAATACTAAAGACAGTGAGAACTACTTATATGATTTAATTTTAAATGATATTAAATTGCTTGAAGAAACGGGAGTAAAAGATGATTATAAAAATGTCAAAAAAGCGGTAACAAAAAAGGATATCGAGTATATAATTGATTGGTCACTAAGGTTTAGAAAAAAACATAAGGAAGAATTATTGACAAAAAGAATTGTCGAAAATTGTCTAAAAATTGGACCGAGCCATAAAATTTATGCAAAAAAAATATGGCATAAAAATTTCCTTAAAGTGTCGGAAAACTTTTTAAAAACTGCTGAAAGACTGAGTGTCTTAAAAAAATTGAGAGGTAGGGGCGTAGATAGCTTTGAAGCGAATAATTATTTTTGGATGGAAAATATTGTTGATCGAATAAAAAATAGCAGTGATAATGGGGAAAAATTTTTACTGTATCGGGTTTTGGTAAAGGTATTTACGATGTTTTAGGGAAAAGGTTGGATTTTGCTATAATAGGTAGAAATTTAGGGTTGTTTAGCTCAGTTGGTTAGAGCGCATCGTTCACATCGATGAGGTCACAGGTCCGAGTCCTGTAACAACCACTATTATTTTGTAATTGTTAATCCCCTTTTGGGGGAGTAAACTTGGAAATATGATGAAAAACGAAATGTATAAACAAAAAGGTTCGGTGGGGATGTTTATTTTGGAATTTGTGCAGTCGATTGTGTTGGCGCTAGCGGTTTTTGTGTTGTTGTATCTGTTTGTGGCCCAACCAAACGAGGTGAAAGGTAATTCGATGTTGCCAAATTTTGTCACCGGCGAATATTTATTGACTGATAAATTAACTTACAATTTTTCTGATCCAAAAAGAGGTGATGTGGTGGTCTTTAAAGCCCCTCCAACTGAACCTTGTGCTGAAGATGAGTGTGAGTACATTAAAAGGATAATCGGAGTTCCTGGTGACAGGGTGATGGTTATGGGTGGTCAGGTGTATTTAAACGGACAAGTTCTTGATCAATATTTTTTACCAAGTGATTTTGTGACTGATTCGGGAAGCTTTTTGTCTGAGGGAGTTGAAATTGTAATTCCTGAAGGACAATATTTATGTTTTGGGGACAACCGATCTCATTCTCGAGATGGTCGCGAGTTTGGTCCAATTGATAAAAGCTTGATTGTAGGTAAAGCTTTTTTTAAATATTGGCCGGTAGGTTCGGTGGGACTAGTACCAAAAGTAAGTTTCTAGTTAATCAGACTGAATTTCTTTTTTGGTAAGTTGTGAGTATAGTTGCTTTAGATTTTCAAAGCGATGATCAATGGGGCCTCTGAATTGGAAAATGACCCGGGTGTAAACATTGGTTTGGGAAATGCGGACATTGGTAGTTTTGTCTTCAAATATTGTTTCCAGATCATTGCTGATATTATCGAGTTTTGATTTTAAGAATTGGGGTAGATTTTCTTTGGTAATAGGAACAGTGCCTTCTTCAATTTTTTTTCGCATTCTGCGGGCAATTTCTTCGGCCCGTCGAACTGAGGCTTTTTCTTTTAGGACAATTTTGTAGGCTTCAATCATTAACCTAGTGTCGTTAATACCGGATAATGCTCGGGCATGTCCCTCAGTAATAAGACCGGATAATAAGCCGTCTTTGAGAGCATCGGGAAGCGTGAGTAGTTTGAGGATATTGATAACGTA
>DFZG01000023.1:819-4763 GCA_002382075.1 Candidatus Shapirobacteria bacterium UBA4062 | reverse complement strand
GTTCTGGCGGCCCTCCAGCGTCTTTCACCGGCAATTATTTGGTAGCCAGCCGGAGTTTTGGCAACAACCAAGGGTTCAAGGATGCCATGCTCTTTGATTGATTCGACTAGTTCTTTGATTGATTCGGGATTGATGATACCTCGGGGTTGAAGCGGGTTGGGTTCGAGTTGGTTGGTGGGGATTTGGCTGATAGCTTTCATAGTTTCATCATACTATGAAAGTGTCTGTGAAAAAAGTGAACAAAATGATTACTAAAGGGTCAAATTAGGCTTTGGCGATGGTGACAAATTTTCGACCGTGTTTGGTGACAAACTTTACTTTTCCAGGTTTAACGGCGTATATAGTGAAATCTTTTCCGATTTTAGTGCCAATTCCGGAGTGAAATTTGGTACCAACTTGTCGGACAATTATTTGACCAACGTCGGCTACTTGATCACCAAATTTTTTCACTCCTCGCCTTTGACCGGGTCGATTGGATTTTTGATTGGTTTTTCCTTGTGATTTGGTATGTGCCATTTATAAAGATAATTAGATAATTAGTTTATTAGATAAGTAGAGAGTAATAATTAGTTGTTTATTTTGGTGATTTTAATATCGGTAAGTTGACTGCGATGGCCTTGGGTTTTGCGATATCTGGATTTGGCCTTATATTTAAAAACCTTAAGTTTTTTGTCTTGGTAGTGTTTGACTACTTGGTAGTCAACAGTGGCTTTTTTGACCAAAGGTGTGCCTAAATCAACATTTTCCCCATCAACAATTAGGAGAACCTGATCAGTAGAGGAAGTGTCCCCTTCTTTTAGATCAAGATGGTCAACGGTAATGATTTGGTCTTCGGAAACTTGATACTGAGTTCCGGAGATGGCGATGACGGCGTATTTCATACTTCTCGATTATATCATGGTATTAAAAAATGGGAATTAGCAATTGTTTAGGAAGAAAAAACAATACCAAGGGAAAATAATAAAGCCATTATTGACGAGCCACCAAGGGATAAAAATGGCAATGGAATGCCGGTGACGGGCAATATTCCCAGGTTCATACCGATGTTGATAAATACCTGCATCCAGATTTGAAAGGCAACACCCAGAGTGAATAAAAATAATTGACGATTATTGTGATGAGAAAAAGCTTTTTTGATAAGGGTTTTTATTAAGACATAATAGGAAACAATGATAATAGTGATAGCGACTAAACCAAGCTCTTCTGAGGTGGCGGCAAACATAAAATCAGTGTGTTTTTCGGGTAAAAATAACAACTGTCCCTGGGTACCTTTTTTTAAGCCTTTGCCAAAAATACCACCGGAACCGATGGCGATTTTTGATTGAATAACATTGTAGCCTTTTCCCAAAGGATCTTTAGTTGGATTTATGAAATTTATAATGCGATCTTTTTGATAATCGTGGAGGGCATATTTGTAGATTAGGGGTGAAGAAATTATAAAAATAATTCCGGCAATTAGGGAAAATTTTAGAAGTTGACGACTATAAAGAACAAAGGGAGTAATCAAAAATAACACAGAAACAGCTGAACCCAAATCGGGCTGGAGCATGATTATTAAAACCGGAATTAAGATGAGTAGTGGGAAATTGGTGGAAGTTAAAAAAAGCAGAAGCCAGGGTTTGACTAATTCGGTGGGCTGGATGGTGGTAAAACCGAGGTCTAGCCAACGACGGGATCCACGAGTGACGTTGTTGAGTAGAATCGGAAGAAGGAGAAGAATGCAGGAGACGATAAAAATGTACCACCTTGAAGAAACGATTTGTTTTGGATTAATTTGCCGTCCGATAAAAAATAAAATTATACCGATAATCCAGGCACTTAACTGTTTCAAAAGTAAGTCAGGTGCCAGAGAGCTAATCATTAGCATATTTAGGGAAAAAAGCACCAAGAGACTGACGGTAACTGAAAACCAATATCGGGAAATCATGCTTAATTATAGTCTATATTTTTTCAAGACGGAGTTCATTTTCAGAGACAATTTTGGTAGCCAGAGTTTTTGAAAGAATTTCAGATTCAAATGATTTTGGCCATAAAGGAGCAAAAATAATTATTTTATCGCTAACTTTGAGCCCCATTTCTTTTCGAAGAATTTGAATATTTCTAACAAAGTCACGATACTCCCCTTCTTCGATTAATTTAGGAGTAAGTTTAGTGTCCAGATCTACTAAAAGATTTGTATCTGAAGTTTTCTGGAAAATTATTTTTTTAATATTGGTTTCGTCTAAAATTATTTGTTGAAATTCTGGTTTAAGCGGTTGGTAACCTGAAATTGTGGCTTGCGAGAGAGGTTGACGAAGTTTAATGGCGGTGGTTTGTCGCTGAGCATGAATTAGGCGACAAAGCTCGCGGGTTTGTTGCATTTGAGTTTCGAGTGGTTGGCTAATAAGTTTAGGGTTGGCTATCGGCCAATCTTGGAGATGAACAGATGTGTTTTGGTCAGGGTGGAGGTTTTGATAGATAGTATCGCTTATAAATGGAATAAATGGGGATAAAATCTGGGATAAATTGTCAAAAATATAATATAAAACTGATAAATTGTCGTGGCGATCCCGTGAGCGACGGATGTACCAAGTGGACAAGTCGGTAACAAAGTTTTCGAGAGATAGAATTGAGGGAGGGGTGCTGAATTTATCAAGATTTTTAGTGACGACTGAAATAGTGTGGTGAAGTCGGGAAACAATCCATTGATCCATCACGTGAGTAAGTTTTTGAGGATCAAAATTTGAATTGGCTTGCCAATTTTGGTCGATGATTCGTTGATTAAAAAATTTGTAGGAATTCCAAAGAATTAAGAGGAAATCACGCTTGACTTGGTCGGCAATGTTGAAACCAAAATTGACGGTATGATGGGATTTTTGTTGACAGTAAAGCCAGCGCATGGAATCGGCGCCCATTTTGGATACGGCATCGTCAAAAGGAAGACCATTTTTTTTGGTTTTGCTCATCTTTTCCCCTTTTTCGTCGCGAACCTCGGAGTGGGCTAAAAGATTTAGATAGGGAGTAGTATTTTCAAAAGTAACCGAGAAAAATAGCATTGAGTAAAACCAAAGCCTAACCTGCTCAATCATTTCTAATACTAAATCGGCTGGGAACCATTTTTGCCAATATTTTTTATCTTCAAGATATTTTAAGGTAGAAAAAGGAACAACGCCGGCATCTAACCAGCAATCACCCACATCAGTAACTCTTTTGACGGATTCTTGACATTTGGGACATTTAATCTCTATTTCGTCAATCCAGGGCCGATGAAGACTTTTAAGGTTGTCGACCAGAGAAGGATTGGTGGCCATGGATTTTAGTTCTTCTTTGCTACCAATTACCGTAATATGTCCGCAACTACAAGGGTAAATGGGCAGAGCCAGTCCGTAAAAGCGTTTACGGGATATCATCCAATCTTCCATGGTATCTAACCAATTTTGCATTCGGCGACCGACGTATTTAGGGTGCCAATTGACAGCTTCAGCCGCTTTTTTAAGAAGTGGTCGGATTTCGTCTGATTTTATATACCAAGAGTCTTCGAGTCGGAAAAGACATTTGGTTTTGCAGCGCCAACAATGGGGATAGCGATGGGTAATTGGTTCAGTTTTAAATAAAGAATTTATTTTTTCCAGATATTCGATAACATATTTGGAAACGTGATGGGCATATTTACCTGAAAGTTCTCCGTAGCCATCAATAAAATGACCGGTTTCATCTAATGGGGCGAGCATTTTGGTTTTTAATTTAAGTCCGAGCTGAAAATCTTCCTGACCGCAACCTGGGGCGATATGAACGACACCACTACCTTCAATTGGGTCGACTAATTCCCATTGAGTGATGTAATGATGAATATTTTTTTGGGCGGGAATATCAAAGAGAGATTCGTATTCTTGATTTAAAAGAATTTTGGCGTCGATAGGAGTTTGATCGGTAAGACCGAGACGGTCAGCGGCTTTTTTGGCTAG
>DFZG01000023.1:0-759 GCA_002382075.1 Candidatus Shapirobacteria bacterium UBA4062 | reverse complement strand
TCGGCTTGTTCATGTTGAGATAGGCCAGTTTCGCAACGAGGACACCAGGTAGCGGCGGATTTTCTTTTTTCTAGCCAACCATTTTGGTGGACTTTTTTGAGAAAATGCCAGATATAGAGATTATTGGTTTCAGACATGGTGTAATATGAATTTTGCCAATCCATAAACATACCCAGCCTTTGAGATTGTTCGGTTTGAATAGCGGAATATTTGTTGACTCTGGCGACGCAAGCGTTAGTGAATTTATCCAGTCCGAATTGTTGAATATCTTTTTTGGAATTAAAACCAGCTTCTTTTTCCACCTCAACTTCGACCCATAATCCCTGACAATCAAAACCATTTTGGAATCTTTGTTGATGGCCGGTGGCATTTTTAAAACGTTGAAAAACGTCTTTAAGGGTTCGTCCGCGGGCGTGATGTACCCCCATGGGAGCGTTGGCGGTGATTGGGCCGTCTATAAAAGAAAAAGTTTTGTCAGAATTATCATTTTTGTGAATATATTGGGAAACTATGTCGTTTTCCTGCCAAGATTTGAGTAATTCTTCTTCTTGTTTTGGAAAATCAGGATTAGAGTTGACTGGTTTAAATTTCATTTAGGGTTATATTTTAAATCATTTTTACTTATTTTTCCTTAAAAAGGCAGGAATATCGTATTTGTCAACGATGTCTATGCCGGCAGGAACCTCGTTGTCACCCAAAATATCTTTGATTTCTTTTTCAGAAACTTGTCCGGATTGAGCGATGTCGTCAGATGTTTGG
>DFZG01000031.1:1032-5149 GCA_002382075.1 Candidatus Shapirobacteria bacterium UBA4062 | reverse complement strand
TTTTCCTACGCCATCGCCGGTCTTTTAATTGACTTATCCTATGTCTTCCAAGCTATAGCCGTCGGTTTAATATATCCCGAAGTATTCACCAACGCCAGTACCCTCCTTAACGAAATCTTTGAATTTTTTGCCACTAAATTATTTTTTCTCAACACCAAACCTAGCTTAGGTACCTTTAGCAACCCCAATATGTCTGTCCTTCTCGGAGTATTAACTATTCCCATTCTTGTCACTATTGGACTCGCCACTTTTATTGGAACAATCATTGGTTTGGTTGGCGCTCTTCCTGCCTTATTTTTCAACCCCGCCGCCATCCCTGCTGCTGGTTTAGCCACCGGCGGTGTTGCTTTTGTTTTAGCCAGTCTTATCATTACCATTGCTATGTTAATTTGGATCATCAAATTTCTCTTTGGTATTTTCAAAGCCTACGCCATGATTATTTTCAAAATTGTCATTGCTCCCCTCGAAATTGCCATCGGTGCCTTCCCTGGTTCCAAGGTTGGCTTTTCCACTTGGGTATTGGATCTAGTTGCCAACATTCTCGTTTTTCCCATTTCATTTCTTTTTATCCTCCTTTCAAATAAAATCGTTATTAGCGTCCTTTTCACCGGCAGTACCATGGAAATACTTGAACTTTTTCTTAATATAATTAAAGGAAACCCAACCACCAACGATTTCGGACTCTGGGCTCCTCAAATTCTCGGTGGTGGAGGTGTTGTCGGTGGTGGACTTATCGCTGTTGGCGCTATCTCTATTTCTACTCTTTTCTTACTCTCCAAACTCCCCGAAATTATCCCTCAGTTTATCTTTATGCTGAAACCTGCTCCGTGGGGCCAAGCCGTTGGACAAGGAATGGGTGGTATAATTAGTACACCTATGAAAGCATTTGGATTGTCCCAATCAATTAATAAAACTAGAACGTCTTATTTCGAAGCTCAAGCGGCTAGAAGTAAAGCTCAAGATGTCAGAGATAATGCCGCAAATGCAACACCTAAGCAAACTACGTCCGTTCCACCCCAAGGCAAAGATGACATTCAGAGTCTACCGTAGCGACTACTTCTTCAAAATATTAATTGCCTCTCCAATTCCACCTGATACTGCCGAAAATTTTCTTTCATTTAAGAACCTAATTGCTTTTTTATATTTAACCATCGCTTCATTAATGTCTGGTGTATCCATAAATAGTCTCATGTAAGCATTCCAAAAATCAGGATATTTTCCAATCAACTTACCACCTACTTCACTAGATTCTGTTAAATCAATCCCAAAAATTCTATTTGTTTCTGCTAACCAACCATGAGCAAAATTACCGCTTTCACCCAATGCACCAGCCAAAGCTGTCGCTCGGTCTTTCTCTCCAGTATAAGGATCAAGAGATCTAATATTATTCAACACCACATCAGCCCCCGATTTATATCCTGGATAAAACAATGCGTCAGTCTTAATCTTAAATAAACCTACAATAAAGCTAGTGAAAACTTCTTTATCTTTCTCATCGCTAAAACCACCCCAATAATTCTTCAATGCCATCATTGTCTTTTCCATATTAGTTAAGTTATCTAATTCGGCTCCCTGAGGACCACCAAAAATTTCCGTCATTGCCTTATTAAACTTTAAATACTTATCTAAAATATTTTTCTCACTCGCCCGAACCATTCTTCCATCTTTCATTAAATGTTTTTCGATTAACGGGTTCATCACTTTTTCAAGCCCCCAAACAATATCGCCCCTGTTCACATATGACCCCTTAAAAACTAAAACATCAAAATTTCTTGCTATTCTTGGATGATCGTATCCTATCTCACACTCTTTTCCATCAGGCAACACTGAACTCATTCTAGAACTCCAAGTAAACCTTTTTACCTGATTTCCATCACTTGGCACCTTATAAATATTCAACCAAGGAAAAGGGTCGTCTTTAACACTCGGATTTTGAATATATTTAAATTTTTTAAGGTGGCTATATCTTATCCACTCTGGCACTAAATCTACCTCAAACATTGCCAAAGCCACCCTACCTTTTGATAACAATTCTTCTTTGTTTTCAATATCCAAACCCATATCTTTAAATTTTTTATACAAAACCCCACTCTCTTCGTCTATTAACTCTTTAATGAATTCGTTTTGCTTCCCGTAACCTTGCCCGTCAGAAAAGGCTTTTACTATCTTCCAACCATCTGATTTATCATATGCTGTCTTATAAATCTCTTCCAAGAACCCACGCACTACAGGATTTTCCTTAAGCAACTTATACTTCTCACCACCATCATCCCAGTGCAACTCGGAAACCATATTTTTCGGCGGGGCAAATTGACCATAATTATCAGAATTTGCATCGGCATTTTTATCTACTGCCTGCATTCCCAATACTGAATACGTCGCATAAGCGTAATCTTTTAATTCACCATATTCTTTAGAAAAACTACTATAACCTAATCTCTCTGCTGCCATCCTAACTGCACTATCAACCACATCTCCCTGCCACCAGTTAGCAAAAAAAATCGGTTTTTCTGACATTTCCACAAAGCTCTTTGTTATCCAGCTTTTTGCAGACTCAACATCCTCGATAGTATTAATTTTTTCAATTGCCGTCTCTGGAAATTCTATTACCGGTGTTCTACCCAAAGGACCTTCTTGTGAACCAAAATATTCACCGTCAACCGGATGTCTTTTAGTTTTTTTATGTGTATTCAAATCCAATATATCTCTCTCTTGTTTAACCACACCCTCTCCCCCCCTCATCTCCATATCTTCATACTCATAACCCAAATATGCCGAAACTTTCATCACCTCTTCATCAGTTTTATCGTCAAATACCTCCATCACCGAAAGTTCTTTTATGGCGTTCTCTAAGTTATCTTTTATTGCCTTTTCACCACCCTTTCCAGCTTCTTTAAGTGATCTACCTGATCGATCAAGTCTATTTAAAATTTCCTGTATCTTTACGTTTGTTATCTCCACGTTCCTTATCTTTTCCCCCATTCCACATAATGCTTTTGGTAGCTGATCATCAATTTCCTTAGCTGATCCAGAGTCCAAAGCCAGCTTAAGTTCTTCATTGTCTCCCTGTTTTATGGCTACATAAGTTGCACTTACCAAAAAATCCAATCTGTCTTTTGCTAATTTCTTATTTTCGGGCCGATTATTGTCTCTCTCCGCTGCTAATAAAGATTCTACATTGTCAGTTTTCCACTCATCAGGTTTTGCTAAATTTTCAACTAATTTAAATGCCACACCGTTTAACTTCCTTCTATCAGGATCGTCAATCGGGTTCAAAATTACATTTATTACCTTTGCTGCTTCATCAATTCTCCTAATCATATCTGGGTTTTTCCATTTTTCACCCAAAATAGCCCTCCCTGTATAATTTTCCGGTATCATCTGATACTTCTCACTCATGCCCCAATTATATCAAAACCTTCCCCTTATTTGTTCGTTTTCTTGTTCTTTCTATTTTTTAAATCCCCCTCTTTCCTCAAAGAGGGGTTAGGGGTGATTTAATTTTATGCTTTAGGATTTAGATTTTTTTATTTAGTCCCCTTTCCTCAAGGGGAATCCCGCAATAGAGGGAGGGGGTTTTAATTGAAGTTTGTAGTTTGTCAGCCAAAGGCTGATCCGCCTCTGGCGGAAAGTTTGAAGATTGAAGATTGAAGTTTGTAGTTTCTCTCAGTTTTCTTTACACTATTTTAATGTCCACTATCGAAAGTATTGATCTCCACGTTCGCACCTACCGCTCTGCCCTCAAAAGCACTCTCGAGGTTACTATCAACTCCCTCCAAAACTACCATCTCAAATCCCAACCTCTCCTTCACCCTCTTGGTTCCAAACCCAACCAAATAGATCTCCCCGCTCTCATTTACAGTATTCAGCGTCTCCCATCTCAAATCGACAAAACCAAAAAAATCCTCATTGGCCAAACCCCCGAAATATTCGCCAAATCTGGCTTTCCAACTGTTACTTCTTGGCCCAAAGTGACCGCCCTTGCTCGTCGCCGAACCATTCACTTTCACTCCGACCAAAAAATTATGGCCGTTTTCGCCGCTTCTATTTCCGATATCGACGACTTAGTCAACCTTCTTCTCGCCTATCAAATTGAGTGGAACAAGTTTTACCGCCT
>DFZG01000031.1:0-1006 GCA_002382075.1 Candidatus Shapirobacteria bacterium UBA4062 | reverse complement strand
TCGTCTTTACCGCAAAACCCAAAACCTCCGCCTTCGTCTTTTAGCCGGTTCCTGGATAGATTACACCAAAACCACCAATCTTTGGTATCACCACCTTAACCGCCAGGTTGTCACTCACACCAAAAAATCTCTCTATCAAAGCTCTATCTATTTCGTCAGCAGCAATCTTCATTCTCTTTTAAATATTTCCACCGGTTTTGCCCTCAAAAATCAAAAATCAATTCTTAGTCATCTCTCTCAAAACCACCCCGACCTTCTCAATGTTTGGCATAAAATCCAAAAACAGGAATTCCACCTCCATCCTTCCGATTTTCTCTACTACGCCTCCCGTTTTATGCCCTCTTCCTATCATCAAAACTTCCAAAAATATCAACAAAAACTCAAAATCGATTCCGTTCCCTCTTCCCATTATCTCGACGTCAACACTCAAATTATCCCTCTTTCCACTCTTATCAAATCCCCCCAACTCGACCCTCGTCTCAAAATTTCCCAAAAAAATAAAATTCTTAATTCCAATAGTCTTATTATCAATATTGACTACCCTCTTGGCTTTGATGCCTACCACATTCTTCAAAAAATGCTCGAAAACGTCGGCCACATCAAGGGTGTTTATGTTCTGGGCAAAGCTGCTGTCCTCAATGGCGAAATCGGCGATATCCAAATTCCCCGGCTTGTTTTTGACGAACATTCCCAAAACACCTACATTTTCCAAAATTGTTTTAATAGTTTCTTTCCCTTCACTAATCAGCAAGGCTCTGTCCTCACCAATCAAAAAGCTGTTTCTGTCCTTGGTACCTTTCTTCAAAACGAAGCCTTAATCGAAAAATATTCCAAAAATAATCTGACTGTCATTGAAATGGAATCCGGCCCCTATCTCGCCGCCATTACCGAAGCCACCTACGACACTCAAGGCCCCAAAAATACCATTATTGACCTCAATTCCGCCCCCTTAGACATCGGCATCATCAACTACACCTCCGATACCCCCTATTCCCGCTTCCGTTCT